>JAJFHK010000455.1 GCA_021775655.1 Filomicrobium sp.
GTGGCACGCCAAATCCGGAAAGTCGTCTGCTAGATCGCATCAATTTCATTCTCATCGTAGCGCAGGCATCCGCTGTTCTCATCCAAGCTAAAGAGTGCATCGAAGCCCGACTAAGCAACTACCAAAGCAATCAGTGCTTGCCAGAGTTCATAGCGATGATATATAAAGTTAGCCACTACTAAGTTCGTGTCAAGATGTAATTGCGAGGCAGTTCGCTCGCAACTCCCCTGAACGGAGCCCGACATGCCGCCCACCGAAGACCTTGACAAGGAGGCCCGCCGCCACGCTGAGCGCTTCCAACGTGTTCGGGAAGCTCACCAGACTGAGGTCGCCGAAGATTATGTCGAGCTTATCGCCCACTTGATTGATGAAACGGGAGAAGCCCGGGTCGTGGATCTCGCCGGTTGGCTGGGCGTCACTAATGCCACCGTCAATAATACGATCCAGCGCCTGCAGCGCGATGGCCTTGTCACATCGAAGCCTTATCGGTCAATTTTTTTGACCGATGCCGGCCGCGAGCTGGCCGAAGAATCCCGCAAGCGCCACGACATCGTTCGCAAATTCCTGACTGCCCTGGGCGTTGATGAAGAAACCGCCGAAATCGACGCCGAAGGCATCGAGCACCACGTCAGCGACGCCACGCTTAAGGCATTTGCCAAGTTCCTTGCCAAACAAAAGCGTCGCGGTTAGCAGCTCGCAGCAGGAATGGCTCACCCGTGTTCAGCCAAATGAAAAAGGACCACTCGATGAGCGGTCCTTTATCTGCAGTCGGCAATACCGGCGAACTGCCACCTAATTACTCAGGTATTCGTCGCAGATGTGCTTTCCGAGTCCGTCTCGTGTGAGTCCGCGCGCAGCCAATTCACTGTCCGATAAGTGGTTGAGGCGCTCGAAGGCATGTGCAGCGCTCTGAGCGCGGGACACGTAGAAGAAAATATTCGGAATGACGCTGAGCGCGCCGACAATTGAAGCCAGCAGGGATGTGCCATCCTCGTAAGTATGCTTGGTTGCAGCGCTCATGATGATCTCCTTTTGAATTGGGCGGTTTAAGGAATCACCGTCCTGGTATACCAGATATATGCGCTGCACCATATTCCGCTGCAACGCACAAAATCACACCCCTGCCCTGCCCGCAGCGCATAGCTTGTCGAGATACCGGTGTTCTGATTTTCCGGTGGGAGAATGGGTGGAATTGGCCACCCTGAGCACCAAGCCGCTTGCCAGCAACTCCGGCCATCGCTATGTGTTCAACCGCGCGTTGCCGCTGACCGTTCCAGACCGCTGATGGTGCAGGTCAGGACGCTTGGCACGGCCCGCAAAGCCCTTGTAGCTCAGCTGGTAGAGCACCTGATTTGTAATCAGGGGGTCGGGAGTTCAAGTCTCTCCGGGGGCACCAATATTTTCAATGTTTTAGCTGGTTGATGCGGGACGAATCACTCGGCTGGTCGCCACCGGGTCGCCACCAGTAGCGACAAAAAATATCTGACATCTCCCTCAGTCCGAGATGCTGTCAATGGCGATCCGGATCCACTCACGGATCTGCTTCGCGGCTTCCAGCTCTTCCCTCGTAGCCGTTCCATGACGATAATTGCCGTTCTGATCGCCACTGGGCGCGCCAGTTCCCTTCGCGCCACCATGCATTCTGCAACGCCTCTTTCCCTTCACGGCTGGTGCGAGACAAGGCGAACCTCTTCGCGTCTTTGCCCCGCATCGAACACAGTCGCTGAGGGAGGGTGGTTGGGGTCTTAATTCCATCACTGTTTGAAACCGTGAGCCAACCTCGGCTTCTGCAGCCGGTCTTCAGTAGCATGCCGCCCGAACAAAAGCACTTTGTAGAGAAAAGTTTTGAGTTGACACTGTCGGCCAGGGCCACAATGGACGTATGCCGTGGGATCCTTGCCGTGAGGCACAAGCAAACTGACTCTTCCGACGCCATACCTCAAGCTATCCCTCGCATCGGCTAGGCTCATAAGCCAATGGGGTTTCAGGCATTCCACCTGCTGCCATCTTGAATCCGTTGAATGCAACAGGGATCGGCCGCTTAATTCACACCGTCGATGAATTCCTCTAAACCGGGAGGAAATCCAGAACGAGCCGCAAGACTTCCGGTGACAATCTCTTGTCGTCTGGCCCGTGCATTTCTGTCCAACTCAGAAAAATACTTTGAGCCAACAGAGGAATAGTCATCGGCAAGCAGTTCAAGCCATTTGTTGAAAAACAACAACGCGAATTTCCCTCGATACCTTTCTGTTGGTTCAAGGCTATCGAAGTTTCCGTTGTGTAGAAGGCATTCTTCCACCGTCGGTTCCCGTTGAAGTTCAATAATCTCATATGGTTGGCGAACCTGAGCTTCAACTCTGTCAATGTGCACAACGGCAATGTGGTTGATCCGGTTTGGAAAACTACCTTTTCTATCAATTGACAGTGTCTTTGACAGAAATAGTCTTCGATTTACTTCTTTCGTTTCCTCCAAAAACTGAGAGTAAACCGTTTGGAACAGCTGACATATACGATCTCGAATTTCGGGCTGGCCGTTACAGTGAAGTTCTACTCGCAAAATATCGTCAAGCACATCAGTCCCGACTAGATAGTTCTCAACCGAATAACTTTCTGTCATGAAAGTGTGATCATCGTCATCTTCACCTTGCAAATCATCAAAGTCCCTATCTACAAAAAAATATACCCCCTCACGCAACGAGCCAAGATCCCTGTGCACTGCCGCTCTCAAACGCAGCACCTGCAATTTGCCATTACATTCCATATACTCATATCTTAGATCCAATCGTATCCTTCTTATCCATGCAGAATAAACAATTTTGTCATCTGGTCCTTCGACGACAAAAATTGGATCAGAGCCGCACCTAGCTCGCATCTGTGTCAACTTAAGTTTAAGAACCGCTACCCTGCCTCGAGCCTGCTGCATATGAACAACGGCGGGGTCCCCTTCTTGTTCACCCGTCAAAACACTTATCCTTCCTCATTATTATCTTCAATGTCATCGTCAAGAAGTTCTGGATTCACCGATATATTAAGCGAACGAGTAAACGGCTCCAGATCGTTATCGAACACGAAGGGCGAATGAGTTATGGCAATCATTTGAGAGCAAGTTGGTGCGCTTGCAACGTCAACAAGGATATTCCTCTGCCAATCAAGAGACAGCGATAACTCTGGCTCATCTATCAAAACAATTTTGCGGCCAGGGTACAAATACAACTTGGCAAACAATGAAATCATTTGTTTTTCCCCGGACGACAAAGCGTCCAGAACTATTCGTCGTCCGGTGGGCAAACTTACAGCATAAACCTGCAAGTCCTTCCTGTTTAACCGGAGTTCTTTCGAGTCAAGCTGATTAGGAGAAAATGATCTTTCCCACTGTCCCAATTCTTCCGAGTTGGACAAATACTTATTGCAACTACTTATGAACTCCTCGACAGGGCTTTCTATCCCTTTTGTTGCCTGCAAGACCTTATTCAATTTTCCCAAAAAATACCTCAAAAAACGATCTGATTCAGATGTCCTACTGGAGGATGATTCTAATATTTGATCGATATTGGGTAGTCCGTGTTGCGGATAAGGGCCGCGCTGTGGCCCCTCCCTAAGCCGTGAGAAGAATAAGGCCAACTCCTCCTTGCTTGGCAAGTCTGGGTCGATTGGTTGCTGGTGCGCAAAGCTTCCATCGATCAGTTCACTTATTATTGAAGCGCTGATTTCCCGATATCCGCGATTGGACTCAAACAGAATAGATTGATTTAGGTCTGAAAGTCTTTCCGAAATATCACCTAGCCCAAACTGCATATCGCCGGAAAAAATATTACTTGGGAGCTTGAATCTCGAACGAGGGGACCGCCTATAGCGAGTCGGCACACCACTTTTGATAAGTGGAGTCTCTATCCGTCGATAGGTTGGGAGATAGAGTACTTCTACGTCGCTCAAGTAACCATGAATACGCGCTGACAATTCGATTAGATCGGGACACGCGGCATAAATAGAATCCTTCAGTTTCCTTAAGTAGTTTATTGCTTCTTGATGTGAATAGTCATGGGCACGTGCTGCTGCTTCATAGATTGGATTGTCAGGTGATATTCTAAGCGCTGAACGCGTTGACTCAAATTCGTAAGTCAGAAAATCTATGACATTTTGAATGTTTAGGTCTGATTTTCTCGCAAAGCTCGATAGGTCATTGTCTACAGAGGACTCTACCAACCTTTTCACACTGTCTCGAGTTAAAACTAGTTCTTCGTTTTCACCTGCCACCTTACAACGAATTTCCGAAAACTGCAGATCCTGCAGACGCGCAAATTGCGCTTTCAGAAATGCATCGAGTGTATTTAGCAAAGTAGTCTTACCCGCACCATTGGGAGCAATTAATATTGTCGCGGCATGCCGTGAGTCTAGGTCCAGTGTGCGGTAACCATGCAGATTTATTATAGAAAATCTTTCTATTAACGAGGGTGCGGCCCCTCTTTCATAAAGTTCTTGCTCATTCATTATGAATTCCTCGTAACGGTCTTACCGGACCTCAGGCTAGAGTACTTTGCTTGGTGTAAAATTGCACGCCCTATCCGATGTATGCTGGTGACCAAGATATCTCAACAGCTTCCAGTACCGGGTCGCCTCAAGATGTCTCAGGGATCGCGCAGTGAGACGGTTCTCGGCATCAGACCTCTTGACGGTCTGATATCTGGCAAGACTGCGCGAGCAGATTGGCATCAGCCATATCCACGCCTAGACAACGTCGAGTCATCGAGATGTTGAACTGGACGAGGAGCATTTACATGGCCCTCAGCTTAACAGCCCGTTTGCAGATCCAGGGCGCTTTGGTCCCCCGAGTCGAATGGGTTCAGAAAGCAGCCGGATCGAGATGTACAATTAAGTGTTAGGTCTTTTTTTGCGCGGTGATAGCTAGTCTTCGTGAGCGGCTCGCCACGGGGATCGTTGCGGAAAGCGAGTAAATGATCCGATCCTCGCTTGCCCTCGTGGCGATCAACGCCCCGAGAGCCTCACATGCCGCATCACCCGTGGTTACGGCGACATCATTGCCAATCTTCTTTGCGCGGAAGGTCAAAGAATTACACTCTCGCCGTAGGCATCTAGATCATCTGAAACCGTGAAAGGTAACACATCGCTGCCGCAGAACATGGACAAGCCAGCGTTCTCGAGTAGCGAAAGGTCGCGTACCTTGCTCTTTGTAGTAAGATTCGTCGTAGAAAATGCAGCGTATCGAAATCGAGCGGCTTCTTTGCGTCGACAGATTTGCATGCGTTTCACGATCGCCTTGCATGGCACGGGCTTGACTTTGCACAGCAGTCGCACATCCGAAACTTGCCGAAGTTCGTTGGTTCCCGCCGAAATACTATCGGCTTATGGCCACTAATTATTGTCCGGTGCATGGGGTTGATTGTCAATTTTACTTCTCACCCCCTCCCCCAATACCTTTGCTTTCGGTTTTCGAGCCGCCGAACGAAGCATGGACCACCGGATCAACCACCATCACCTTCAAGATTGGCTGAAGCTCGCCACCCTCCTTACTGTCACCACCGCGTCTTAGTTTCGTAAGTGCCTCGATTTGTGCGGTGTAGGTACGCAACAACCGCACTGCCATGCCCCCTGCACTATCATATTGCGGAAGTTGGTCGGCGCGCTTGGCACGCGCTAAGGCCTGCAATGCCAACTCGTGAGTCACAGCCATCTGCAAAGCCAAACTGGCTTCGACTTCGTTGGATGGTTTTAGACCGTCAATTGAGGCGAGAAGTCCGTTGGCTTTGGCTGAGTCAAACTTCCCGTCTGAACCTTGGCAAACTTTGAGAATATGATTGAGTTGCGACAACGCAAATTCGCGGCTTGTCGAACCAAACATGTCTTCGAGACGAGCCAACCAGCCGTCCTGATCGTCGTGCGCTGGGCCAATTTGCGAAAGTGAGCCGTCTTCATCCAAGTCCAGTTTTGCTGTGAACCGCGGCCTTCTGTTCTCCGAGCGACTACGAGCTTTCTCAATCTCTAATAGCTCCCTCTGATTTGGGGGTGGTGGCTCGTTTTTGAGTGAAAGATCCTGCGAGCCTTCTTTCGGAATGCCAAGCTTTTTGCGCGCTGTATTTCTGGTCAAAGATAAGTCCCCTCCTGGTATATTATATGCGTCCTCATTCTATGACCGTGAGCCACGTTCAGTACGCTTGGCCTGTCCCAAATAGAGGACATTTCGTTGCGATTGGACAACACGTGCCCTGCTGCCGGTCTCTATTTTAGGACCGTCTGTTCTCTTTGAGGGACCGTGATCTTCTTTTTTCGAGACTTTCCAGTACAGAAAGTCCTTTGTCGCCGGCTCGTCTTCAAATGGCAATTCTGTTAGAATCCAAGTCGGCGCATGAGGAAGCTTATAATGAAAACTGCCTGGCTGATTCTGCCTTATTAGACCCTTTTCAACGAGTTCCTTTAGAGCGTTCGACGCACTTGTTTTGGAGCAGCGCAATTCCCCGACGATTTCGCGAAGAGAGAGTGAAATGTCCCCGTTGTTTCGTCCGTTGAAACGACGTTTTAGTTCCGTATAGACGGCTCGTGGAAGTGCTTTCAGGGATCGATAGGCGTCGCTTCTTAGCAACCAACTTTCTAGCATCACGAAAGAAGGGCCAAACTTGTTTCGACCCTTATTGTTTACAGGTCGTCGTCTAGGCTTGTTCGGGTTGCTCATGACCGGACCTCACTTGACACGATCCGAAGTGGAAGCACGCCGGTTTTCGAGCAGCCAGGCATCTAAATCATCAGGTCGATAGACGACGCGTCGACCTAATTTGATGAACCGTGGCCCACCGCCACGAAGCCGCATCTTCTCGAATGTTGATGAACTTGAGCCGCAATATTCTGCGGCTTCGGTAGTGCGAAGCATCTTGTGCCTGGAGGTAGTGTTGTTCTGCATCGTCTTGCCATCCAATCAAGAGCCGGGAAACGCCCGGACCGTGATGGCAATATGCGCTGGTTCAGAGAAATTGCTGGCTGGAAATGGTTGAGAATGGCGGAAATAGCGAACGCAAAATTTGAAACCGAGAGACTTACTCTTCAGATTGTAGGGGCGAAAGCCAACTTGGCAGATGATATCGAATTGTGCCTACCGGAATATCACGCCCATGGATCTCCATCGCCCATTCTGACAATCGACGAGCTAATTCGTGATGCGACATGCTATCCGGGATACCTTCGAAGTGTACTATGCGAATAAGCTCGCCCGTGACCAACTCCAAATGTGGCCTACGTTTACGCCCCGCGGTGCTCTTCTTCTTCTCGACACGGTCGGAGACTGCTTGCTCATCTGCATCCTGAGCGCCAGACGGTCGCTCGTCAGCCAGTAATTTCTCAAAGCTGGCGCGTTCGAAGAAGATCCAATGTTGGTCATTGTCACTTTTAGAGGCGTGAGGCGGCACTGGATTCATACGACAAGATTCGAAACGTAACCAAGCGTGCTCGTAGTTCCAGCAAGAAGAATCTAAGGCTGTAAGCGCCCCTCCTACTCTCGGCCTCGTCGCTGACAGAAGCTCGCCATCTCTGCATAACCGGGACAAGCGAAGACACAGCATTGCGAATGGTCGATATTTCGACCAGCTCTCTTCACTCTCACGCATTGCTATTTCGCAGGCTTCCGACCACTCTTTTTGAGATGGGAAGTCGCCAAAAGAATCGGATCCATCCTCGGCGGAGTGTAAAGGATTTCTCTGGCCGAAAATTGGATCAGGCGAGGAAAAATCCTTCTCCGCCATCCGCATTGAGTATGCTGTTGAATGAGACCTTAGCAACTCTACGCCCCGAATAAGTGATTCCCTTTCCATGTAGACCGTAAGTTTTTCGGGAAGCGAATTCGTCAAGGTTGTTCTGGCCGATTCGTCAGACCAGCTCTCTCCAATCAGATGTTTGCCGTATTCTTGGATCGCGTGACCAGAAAAAATGCATGCCTTCGTATTGTCTGGCCAAGCTTTCGGATTTTGCCAGAAGCTGACGCGAGGATCGAGCTGCCATGCAGCACCTAGGCCTGCAAGGCCACCCATGAGAGCATTTCCAGGCCTCACCATCATCATACTCCGACCAATCATAGAGATGAAAATTCAGATTGATCGGTGGAAGAACATCCTGGCAACATGGTGACGGTCAAAGCGAATACTGGCGCGTATGCACAATTCTGAGAACGCGGGCGCAATTAGCGGCGGCAAATTGCTTCCCAAATCACTTTGCGGCTCGCTATCCTACTGTGCATGACAACAGCGGTGGACAACTCGTCGATTGATGCCTTCATTGAGCGCTGGGCCAAGTCCAGTGGGGCGGAGCGCGCCAACTTCCACAGCTTCATCACTGAGCTTTGCGACCTGATCGGCGTCGAGAAGCCGCGCCCGGCACATGAGGATCACGATCTCAACGATTACGCTTTCGAGCGAGGCGTGAAGTTCAAAGAACACGATGGCAAGGAGTCTCAGGGCTGGATCGACATTTACAAACGCGGCAGCTTCGTCATGGAAGCCAAACAGAGCCGCGAGAAGGGCCGCCCAAAGGAACTGAGGTTCGCCGGTCAACCTGACCTCTTCGTTCCCGACTACAAGCCGCGAGGCGAGCGCAGCGCCAACCGCGCGTGGGACCAGTTGATGATCAGTGCGCGGCGGCAAGCTCAGGATTATGCCCGCGCTCTTCCCGTCAGCCACGGCTGGCCGCCGTTCGTTCTTGTCTGCGATGTCGGTCACTGCATCGAGGTCTATGCCGACTTCTCTGGCCAGGGGAAAAACTACGCACAATTCCCAGACCGGCAGGGCTTTCGCGTCTACCTCGCTGACCTGCGCAACGAAGAAACCCGTCGGCGCCTCAAGCAAATCTGGGAAGAGCCCGCTGCTCTCGATCCGGCGCGGCACGCCGCCAAGGTCACGCGCGAGATTGCCAAACGCCTTGCCGAAGTATCCAAGGGGCTGGAGCAGCGCGGGCACGATGCTGAGGACGTGGCGCTGTTCCTCATGCGTTGTCTCTTCACGATGTTCGCCGAAGACGTGGAGCTATTGCCGAAGGAGAGCTTCGCGCAGCTTCTGAAGGAGGCCGCACGCGACCCGAACCAGTTCGCGCCCATGGTTGTGAGCAGTTGTGGCTTGCGATGGATAAGGGCGATTTTGCCTATGCCCTTCGGCGGCAGGTGAAGAGATTCAACGGCAAACTGTTCAAAAATGCCAAGGCTCTCACGCTGCAACGCGAAGAGATTGGAGAACTTGCAGCAGCGGCTACCTACGACTGGCGAGACGTTGAAGTTGCCATCTTCGGCACGCTATTGGAGCAGGCCCTCGATAAGGATGAACGCGCCAGACTCGGAGCCCATTACACACCGCGTCCCTATGTTGAGCGATTGGTCGTTGTCACCGTCATTGAACCTCTGCGGCAAGAGTGGGCACAGGTGCAGGCCACGGCTGAGCGCTATAGGTTCGAGGCTGATGAGTTATCTGCCGAGACTGAGAGCCGCGCCCAGCGCCTCAAAGAGAAGGACCAAAGGGAACTGGACGCGATACGAGATGCCCGGTCTGAGGTGCGTCGCATCCGCCAGCAGTCCGTTCAAGCCATTCTCGATTATCATAAGCGGCTTTGTGAAACCCGCATTCTTGACCCCGCCTGTGGAACCGGAAACTTCCTCTACGTCTCGCTTGAATTGATGAAGCGGCTGGAAGGCGAAGTGCTGGAAGCTCTTGCCGATCTTGGCGGCCAAGAGGCGCTTGCGCTCGACAAGCAAACGGTAGACCCGCACCAGTTCCTTGGCCTCGAACTCAATCCGCGTGCTGCGGCTATTGCGGAACTGGTAATCTGGCTCGGGGTACCTGCAATGGCACTTCCGTACCAAGGGTGCTGCGCCTTCCGAGCCAATCTTGAGGGACTTCAAGAACATCGCCGTAATGGACGCGGTGCTAACCTGGGATGGGTATCCCCTCCCCACGGTGGAAGAACGCAGCGGTGCGCGAGTTGAGACTTTCCCGAATGCCAGACTGCCCGACTGGTGGAAGAAGCCAGAAGACCAACCGCGATTTATCGTTGGCAACCCGCCTTTTATTGGAGGTGCGAACATCCGGTCTGCGCTGGGCGACGCTTACGCCGAAGCACTCTGGCGGTTGCATTCGCAAATCAACGACAGCGCCGATTTCGTTATGTATTGGTGGGACCGTGCGGCACAGATCGTGGCCCAAAACGGTGTCACAGAGCGGTTCGGCTTCGTCACGACGAACTCGATCACCCAGACGTTCAGCCGCCGTACCGTGGCCCGGCACCTGGAAGCGAAGAAACCCGTTTCGCTTATCATGGCGATTCCCGACCACCCCTGGACAAAAGCGACCGATAACGCTGCCGCAGTTCGCATTGCGATGACGGTCGCAATGCCGGGCAAACATTCCGGTGTATTGCGAGTAGTAACCCATGAAGCTGCGCTGGACACAGATCAGCCGGAGATCGATTTCGAAATCCACCTAG
>JAJFHK010000456.1 GCA_021775655.1 Filomicrobium sp.
CTCGTTGACCCCGCCGATGGCTTGAACTTCGCCGAGCTGGTTCACCGAACCGGTAACTGCAATGCCTTGACGAATAGGAACGTCAGAGAGCGCCGACAGAAGCGCATAGAGTTCAGTCGAAGAAGCACTGTCCCCATCGACGCCGCCATAGGACTGTTCGAATACAAGCGAAGCCGACAGTGCCAGCGGCCGCTCCTGTGCAAACATGCCGGCGAGATAGCCCCACAGGATCATCACGCCCTTTGAGTGCAAAGGCCCGCCCAGCTTCGCTTCCCGCTCGATATCGACAACACGTCCCGGACCGAAACGGACCCGTGCTGTGATCCTGCTCGGTCGTCCAAACGAGAATGTGCCGAGCTGCAAAACCGACAGACCATTGATTTGTCCAACTTTGCGGCCCTCGGTGTCGACCAGCACGATGCCACGTTCGAATGTCTCGTGATCGCGGTCGCGCAACCTGTCTGCGCGTTGCACCATTTCGTCAATTGCGCGGCGAACATCTTCACGGGTCGTGGTCGAGCGACCAGCCTGTCCGGCCCAGTAGTCGGCCTCGCGGACAATGTCGCCGATTCGCGAAACTTCAATCGACAGCTTATCGCGATCCCGCGCCATACGGCTGCCGTGCCCGATCACACCGGCCACGGCACCGGCGTCAAGCGGCCGCAAACCATGTTCTCCTGCAATCGCGGCAACGAGGCGTGAATACAATTTGGTATTCTCTTCGGTTCGCTCAATGGTGTCGTCAAAGTCAGCCTGCACCTTGAACAGCTCCTGAAATTCAGGATCACCTTCGGCCAGGAGGTAGTAAAGTTGCCGGTCGCCAAACAGTACGACCTTTATATCAAGCGGGATTGGTTCGGGATCGAGCGACTGGGTGGAAACAAGGCCGTGGGTTTCGGCGGGTTGCTCAAGGCGAATTGATTTCGTGAGTAACGCGCGCTTGAGCGCCTCCCAAGTGAATGGCGATGTGAGGAGTTTGCGCGCATCGATCAGAAGCGTCCCACCATTGGCTTTATGAAGCGCGCCGGGCTTGATAAGGAGAAAGTCGGTAACGAGCGCGCCCATCTGCGCAATGTGCTCGATCCGTCCGATGACATTGCCATACGACGGATTGGTTTCCTCGACGACCGGTGCGCCAACTGCGCCAGCGCTTTGCGCGATGACGGCATTGACCATGTAGCGGCGAAATCGCGGGTCGCGCGACGAATCGATAGAAGTAGCAGAAGCGTTACCGTGTTCCGGCGAGCTGTCGGTCAGGAAAAATTGGGTGTTTGTAACGAGGTCTTTGGCAACGGCATTGAGATGGTCGAGCAGGCTTTCGTCGTCGCCGAATTCCGCAACGATATCGCTGAGCGTGTCTTTGACAACCGCTGAAGCGACCTCTTCGTTTAGGGCGCGGAGGTGCTTGCGCCGCTCCTTGTCCGCCCGCGGCACATCCGCGAGAATTGCCTGTAGCTCTTCCTGCAGGGATTCGATCGTCGCGCGGACTTCCGCTTGCATCGAAGGGGGCACGGCCGCAAAGGCTTCTGGTTTTACCACCTTGCCTTCAAGCATCGGGGCAAGCGTGAACCCAAGCGGCGTCCGCAGCAGCGCGACGCCGTGCTCTTCGGCTTTTTGCCCCAGCGCCTGAAGCCGTTCTTCGGAGCGTCCGCCGTATTCCGCATCGAGCGCCCGGCTGCGGGCCTGATAATCTTCTCCCTCGAAGGCTGCCGGGATCGCCGCGCGCAACTCGTCGACGACTTCCACCATGGCCTTTTCGAATTTCCGGCCGCGCCCTTGTTCGAGCCGTATTGCACGCGGCTTGTTCGGCTCTTCGAAATTGTTGACGTAAATCCAATCATCCGGCGCAGAAGCTTCCTCAGCAAGCGAAGACAGCATTTCACGAACTGCTGCAGTCTTGCCTGATGCATCCGAACCCAGAACAAAGATATTGTAATCGTTACTTTTCATTCCGGCGCCGAAACTCAAGGCCCTTAATGCACGTTGCTGTCCGATTAGCCCTTGCAGTGGCTCAACGTCGCCGGTGGTTTTTAATCCCAGGGAATCTGGGTCGACTGTGCGGCGGAGCTCCTCGGCTGAGAGCGACGCGGCAGGCTGGTTGGTGTCCGTAGCCTTATTTGCGGCAACCTGCACGTCTGCATCCGGCGTGCTCTCTTTGGACTTTTCCTTGCCGCCCTTCTTCCCCAGCCCAAAGATCATTCATCCCCCCATTTCTTGCTCGCCACCGCCATGACATTCACTGTGCGAGCAGACAGAACTTGCCAGACCCGCCTTGACGGCGGCCGCGGCCTTGCCGCAGCTTCTTAATAATCACCTTTGTCTCAACGACTTTGGGGCACTTCCATGACCTCAATGCCCAATAATCCACTGGGACCGACCAATTCCCCACCCCAAGACGGCCGCCAGTCCGAAGCCGCCTGCGATATCGCACGCGGTGTAGCCCGCCTGTTACGCGCCCACGGCCTCGTTGCCGTAGCCGAATTCACGCTGCCAAATGGCCGCCGGGCCGACGTGATGGGACTCTCCGACAAGGGTGACTTATGGATATTGGAAATCAAATCCTGTCTGGCGGACTTCCGCGCCGACAACAAATGGCCGGAGTATCAGGAGTTCTGCGACCGATTCTTTTTTGCGGTGGCGCCTGACTTTCCCATTGAAATTCTGCCAGCCGGAACCGGCCTTGTTCTGGCTGATCGCTTCGGTGGGGAAATTGAGCGCCATGCAGAGGAACTGCGTTTGCCTGCCGCACGCCGCAAGGCGCTGACTTTGCGACTGGCACGCGTCGCAGCTGAACGATTAGCCCTGCTGCACGATCCTGATCTTGCCACGCGCCTCAACGCACTCAAAGCTTGAGCCAATTCCCCGGCAACCGGCCGCAACCCGCTTAATCGGACTCATCCGCATCGGATTCATAAAAGAATTCAGGCCCCGAACCGATGATCAATTCGTCACCCTTCCCGATCGATTTCTCATCCTTGTCTTGGTAGTCAAAGTTATTGAGGATCAGCCGGATTACTTCCAGACGAGCGCGCCGCTTATCGTTCGAGCGGATCACCGTCCAAGGCGTTTCAGTCGTATGGGTGAAGCGGAACAGGTCGTGCTTGGCTTCGGTATAGGCGTCCCACATACCAATTGCTTTGAGATCGATTGGCGAAAGCTTCCAGCGCTTCAAAGGGTCGTGCTGGCGATCATGCAAACGCTTCAGCTGCATTTCGCGCCCTATCGTCAGAAAGATCTTAAAAAGATGAATGCCATCGCGGGTTAAGAGCGATTCGAACTGCGGGGCTTCACGAAGAAAGTCAGCGAGTTGGTTATCGGTACAAAACCCCATGACCCGCTCAACGCCGGCACGATTGTACCAGGAGCGGTCAAACAGGACCATGTCACCGCTGGTCGGCATGTGTGGCACGTAACGTTGGAAGTACCATTGCCCGCGTTCAGTCTCGGTTGGCTTGGTCAAAGCAACAGCGCGCGCGTGTCTTGGGTTCAGATGTTGCATGAAACGTGCAATGCAGCCGCCCTTGCCGGCAGAATCGCGGCCTTCGAAAACGATGACGATTCGGTCCTCGGATTTCCGGGTATGGCTCTGCAACTTCAAAAGCTCAATTTGTAGAAGCCGCAGCTGTTCTTCGTAGTCGTTCCTCTTGAGCCGTCTTGAATAAGGGTAGCCTCCCGAGGTCAGCGCGTTTTCCTTGATCCAATCCGGCAGCTCCGGCTCATTGAGGTCGAATGTGCCGAAGTCGAGCTTGACCTCTGGGTTATCCTCACCATTTCCGGAGCGCGATTTCTTTCGATCGGGCATTTACTACTGCTCCTTCCCAACGAGCGAACGAAGATCGGTCATGTTAACCTGAGACACTCTTACGACGGATCGCATCGGTTGCAACTGGGGCCCACGGTCCGAAACACCAATATTTGCAAGTGTTCTGCGAGTTGGAGTCCTATAGAATATCATTTGACGGCTCAATCGGCGCTTACGCGCCCATCGAGTCGCCACACGGATTGGAGTTGATTGTGGCAATGGCCCCGTTTAATCGCGGTGTTTACTTACCGAGTGTCGCGCCACCCAAGCAAACTGACCGCACCCGAGCAGCGTCGTCAGACGACAGCTGGCGGGCAATCATCAATGCATTGCCCGACGCCGCACTAACAATCGATGCTAACGGCGTGATTTCGCACCAGAACGAAAAAATTCCCTCGCTGTTTCCCGAGATGCGCGTTGGCAAGGCGATGGACCAGCTCCAACGCGACCCCGATCTGATGTCGGCAATTGCAAAAGCGCTTGAGGCTCCATGTCTGGCAATTGTCGTGAAATTCGTAGAACGCTTCCCATTTACACGCACAATCGAAGCAACGGTGACACGCCTGGACCCCCGCCTCGAATCGGCTTGCCTTGTAATTACCTTCCGAGACCTGACCGAGCACGAGAGGCTGGAGCGAATGCGCGCCGACTTCGTCGCTAATGCCAGCCACGAGTTACGCACCCCGCTTGCCGCCCTCCAAGGCTATGTCGAAACCTTGCAGGGCCCTGCCCGTGACGACGAAGCCGCGCGCGTGCGTTTCCTCGGTATTATGTTGTCGCAAGCCCAACGCATGTCGCGACTGGTCGATGATTTGCTTTCGCTTTCCCGTGTAGAGATGCGCGCGCATCTGACACCTCAGGGCCGGGCTGATATCAGCGATATCGCCGCCGACGTGGTCCAATCCCTTGAGTCGATTGCTTCTCAGCAGGGGACGGCAATAGAACTGACCCGCCTAAATGACCCAGCCTTTATCCGCGCGGATCGCGATGAAGTCGTTCAGGCGCTGCAAAACCTCGTTCACAACGCCCTCAAGTACGGCCGCGAGAACGGGCGGGTCCGCGTCATCGTTACTCGCCAAAATGATGCGAAAAGCGGCTCCAGCAAGCTGTCCGTTTCGGTCAAAGACGACGGACACGGCATCGAAGCCAACCACCTTCCCCGACTCGTTGAACGCTTTTATCGGGTCAACCCTGCCTCCAGCCGTGAAAAAGGCGGCACCGGTCTTGGGCTGGCCATCGTCAAACACATCATGGCGCGGCACCGGGGCGACCTTACCATCGCCTCAGAACTCGGCAGTGGATCCACCTTTACGTTATCTTTTGACGAACTACCGGTTGGATGATTGATAAGTACCGGCAGAAGAATCGCCAAAAATAACAATGGGAACGTAGTAGTACTGTCGGGGCCGCCCCCCGAATCAAGTCGAGGAAATACGTTGGCACCCATGATTCCTGTGGAAGAGTGCGACAAACGTGCTCCGCGCCGATCTAAGACAACAACTGTCATGCGCCTGTAATAAACCAGCGCTACCCGATGCTCCTGAGTGCACACCGGCACTCGCCGGAGGCCTCGAATGGCCTCCGAGGGCAACCTTTACCAAGGTACTCGGGGTTTAATATGAGCAAACGTACGGTTCTAGCTGCAGCAGCCATATGCGCTGCAGCTTTCGCTCCAGCAATGCAGGCTGAGGCCCGCGAAATTAAGATCGTCGGTTCATCGACGGTTTTCCCATACACTCAGGCAGTTGCCGAAGAATTTGCTAAAACGGGCGGCAAGGCACCGACGGTCGAATCGACCGGAACCGGTGGCGGAATGAAGATCTTCTGCGCCGGCGTTGGCGAAGGCCATCCCGACCTCACAGGTGCTTCCCGCGCCATGAAGTCGTCGGAAAAGGAACTCTGCGATAAGAACGGCGTCAATGACGTCACCGAAGTCCTGCTTGGCTACGACGGACTGTCGATTGCCAACTCGCGCAAGGGCACGAAGTTCTCGGTCACCAAAGCCCAAGTTTATCAGGCTCTCGCTGCCAAGGTTCCAGTCGATGGCAAGCTCGTCGACAACCCCTACAAAAAGTGGTCGGACATCGACAAGGCGCTTCCTGACCAGGACATCATAGCCTACGGTCCTCCGCCGACTTCTGGTACACGCGACGCTTTCGTTGAGCTGGTGTTCCATCACGTCTGCAAGAAGAGCAAGGAAGGCTATTGGGCTGAAATCGCCAAGGATAAAAAGGCCCAGAAGAAAGCCATCAAGGCCGACTGCACTGCAATGCGCACCGATGGTCCGTTCATCGAAGCTGGTGAAAACGACAACCTGATCGTTCAGCGTCTCGACGCTGATCCGAAGGCTGTTGGCATCTTCGGCTACTCGTTCCTGTTCGAGAATCAGGACAAGCTACAGGCCCTGCAGATCGGCGGCACAGAGCCTTCGATGGATACCATCGCATCGGGCGAATATGGCATCTCGCGTCCTCTGTTCATTTACATCAAGAACGCTCACCGCAAGGTCATCGACGGCATGGACGCCTTCATCAAGGAATATGTGTCCAGCAAGGCGATGGGCGACGGAGGTTATCTCTCCGAGCGTGGACTTGTAGTGCTTCCTGCTGACAAGCTGAAGGAAGTCCAGGACAGTGCCCTCAATGCGAAGAAGATGGCTGCTGTGAACTAAGTGCCCTAGCGCAATAGTTCTGGATATTCGATAAGTGGCGGCGGCTGCTCAGGTGGCCGCCGTCCGTCCTGCTCGAAGTTGGTGAATTGGCATTGTCCTAAGACACTGCTGGCGCCGAAAAGGCTAACAAGATGCTGTCTTATCTTCTGCTGGCGCTGCTGGTAGTTACTATTGCGGCCTACTACACAGGCTTTGCCAGGGCTCGTGCGTTCGCCTCCGCACCAAATTTCACGACACAGCATTCTCTTGCCGGCTATCACGGCGCCTTCGTTGCTGCTTGGGCCAGTATTCCCTCGTTACTACTGGTCATCCTTTGGCTGCTCTTTCAGGGCCCCGTCGTCGATCAGTTATTGGTTTCAAGCCTGCCAGTTGACCGGGTCAATGATCTTGATGCCGGCCAACTCAATCTTTTGGTCAGCGAGATCAAGTCGGTCGCCAAGGGCAACATCTTCGGCGAGCCCGACGAAACTGTTCTTGCGGCCGCAGACCGTTACAATTCCTGGAGCGCGATCGCGTCCTGGGCGATGGTAGCTTCCGCGTTGGGGTTGGCGGTTATCGCGCTGGTCGTTGCCCGCGCGATGCTGGCTCCACGTTTTCGTGCACGCAACCAGGTTGAATGGATCACGTCGGTCCTTATGATCGCCTGCTCACTGATCGCGATCCTCACCACAATCGGCATCGTTACATCTCTGCTCTACGAGACGATGCGCTTTTTCTCGATGATCTCACCGTTTGAGTTTTTCTTCGGCCTGAACTGGGAGCCGCAGATTGCAATGCGCGAAGACCAGGTCACGGCTGGTGGCGCCTTCGGTGCCATACCAGTGTATGTTGGCACCCTGCTCATCGCGCTCATCGCAATGATGGTTGCTACACCAATCGGTCTGTACTCAGCGGTGTACCTGACCGAATACGCTTCCGAAGGGATGCGCGGCACGATTAAGCCGCTTCTTGAGATTCTCGCAGGTATACCCACAGTTGTTTACGGTTTCTTTGCCGTTCTCACGGTCGCGCCGGCGATGCGCGAATTCGGCGAAGCGCTCGGGTTTTCAATCGCCCCGAATAGTGCGTTGGCAGCCGGTGGGGTGATGGGGATCATGTTGATCCCGTTTATTTCATCGCTTTCTGACGATGCGCTGAACGCCGTGCCGCAGTCTTTGCGCGACGGATCGTATGGCCTTGGTGCGACTAAGGGCGAGACAATAACCAAGGTGCTCCTGCCGGCTGCGCTGCCCGGCATCATGGGCGGCATCCTTCTGGCAGTCAGTCGCGCTATCGGTGAAACGATGATCGTCGTCATGGCTGCGGGCATCATTGCATCACTGACCCTCAACCCCTTCGAGCCGGTTACGACAGTAACCGTTCAAATCGTAACGCTACTGATCGGCGATACGGAATTTGACAACCCCAAAACACTCGCAGCCTTTGCACTGGGCCTAATCCTCTTCCTCGCGACGCTGGTCCTGAATGTGATCGCCCTAACCATTGTCCGCAGATACCGAGAGCAATATGACTGACATATCAGCGGAATCGCCAAGTGCGACGCATAATTGGGGCTCTGAAGGCGCACGTCGACGCGTTAAGCGCCGCTATGCTGCCGACCGTCGCTTGCAGTTTTATGGAATTGCCGCAATCGGCACCGCCATGGCTCTACTCGGGGCACTTTTCACGTCCCTGATTCATGCCGGTTATGCGGCATTCACC
>JAJFHK010000457.1 GCA_021775655.1 Filomicrobium sp.
CGTACAGATTGACCCTGGTCCGATACCAACCTTGACCGCGTCCGCTCCCGCATCGATCAGCGCCCGCGTTGCGTCGGCCGTCGCAACATTGCCGGCAATGACCTGCACCTCATTGGATTGCTTCTTGATGCGTGTCACCATCTCAAGTACGCGGCTTGAATGACCGTGCGCAGTATCGACAACGATGAGATCACAGCCGGCGGCGACGAGTAGCTCCGAGCGATAGAAGCCATCGTCGCCGACACTTGTCGCGGCCGCAACCCTGAGACGACCTGCTTCATCCTTGCACGCGTTCGGATGCTTCTTCGCCTTTTCGATGTCTTTGACTGTTATAAGTCCGATACAATGGTAATCGTCATCTACCACCAGCAGTTTTTCAATCCGGTTCTGGTGCAGCAGTTTTCGCGCTTCCTCCTGTGACACCGACCGTTTAACTGTGACGAGGTTCTCCTTGGTCATGAGCTCGAAAATCGGCTGCGCCGGATTGGAAGCAAAGCGCACATCCCGATTGGTGACGATTCCAACCAGTCGGCCCTTAGGGTCGTCGCTATTCTTTTTCTCCACCACCGGTACGCCAGAGATCTGATGCGACTGCATCAACTCCAGAGCATCAGCCAGCGTCGCATCGGGTTCGATTGTCACCGGATTAAGCACAATTCCGGATTCGTACTTTTTCACCATCGCAACCTGCCGGGCCTGTTCTTCAGGCTCCAAATTGCGATGAAGCACACCAATCCCTCCAGACTGCGCAACTGCAATGGCCAGCCGTCCTTCCGTCACCGTATCCATGGCAGATGACAGAATCGGGATATTCACCGAAATCGATTTGGTCACTTTCGAACCGACCTGGGCCGCGCCAGGCAGAATTTCGGAAGCGCCCGGCACCAGAAGCACATCGTCGAATGTGAGTGCGATTCCATGCTCGCCTGAGACAAGACTCAGTGCCATGACGAACCTCCTGAGGTTTGAAATTCGTTTGCGCCGCACGACGGATCCGACGGTGCCCGCCGGACGCTAGGCTGCCAAGCCTATGCGGAGCCGGTGCAGGCCTATATCACCTCACCCGCGCTGCGCAAAGGCCATGCAGTGTCACTGGTTGCAACAATAAGTGGATGCGTCTTGGTAGACCCATCCAGAAAGCCCGCAACACAATTGGCCAGCACCGGCGCAAGCAAGAATCCATGCCGATATGCCCCGTTGACCTTTATTACTCGGGTATCGGCGCTAACTAAGACGCGCGGCACATTGTCATCGAAGGCTGGCCGCAAGCCTGCACCCGCATCCACGATTTCTGCCTCCGCGAATGCCGGATGCAGTGCATAGGCCGTCCCAAGAAGCTCCAGCATGGATCGAACGGATATTGGGCCGTTGTCCTCACTTTCAATCACTGTTGCTCCAACCATGAAGCGTTCATCGCCCCAAGGGACAATGTAGATCGGGTGGCGCGGGTGCAGAAGCCGGATCGGACGGTGCAGCAGAATTTCCCCAGTGCGCACAATAACGCGCTCGCCGCGCACCGCACGCAGACCGGACAGCTGATCGCGCGCAGCAATCCCCCTACAATCGACCAGCAAGCCATCTTCATCAGCGATCACGCCTATGAATTCGCCAAGCTCCGTCCCGAAATGCACGTCAACACCAGCGGCACGAACACTTGACAGGAGAAACTCAAGTGCATGTGGCGTCGCCATGTGGGCTTCGTCGGCAAAGTAAAGCCCGGCAGGAAAGCGCGTGCCGAGATCCGGCTCCAGCTTTGCAATTTCTGCCGCGTCGCAAGTGGCATGATGTTCGGTCATGCGGCGAAAGTGATCTAGGTCTCCCCGATCGCGTGAGGCCGCAACGACCAGTGTCCCATTATTGACGAGCCCGGGATAGATGTCCCGCCACATGGCAAGTCCATCAAGGCCATGGTCGAAAACGAGGCGTGGAGCCGCTTCAGCTTCGCAATAGGGTGCGAGCATCGCACCGCCATAACTGCTTGCCGATGTCGAAAGAGGATCTGGCGCCCGATCAATGAGCCGGACGCGACGACCGCTGCGGGCAAGAGCCAGAGCTTGCCAAAGCCCGAGCACGCCCGCACCCGCAACAGTAATTGGTGCACTTTGCTCTCTAACTGAGTTGTTCACCGAAACTGACAACAGTGCTCCTTATCAGCTCTCACGGCACTTAGTGGCCACGCGCGACGCCTTCACGACGCGGATCGGCACCACCATCAAGTTCACCACCTGGCCGCACAACTACGACATGTGTACCTGACGTCATGAGGTCCGGCACAATTCGATGACCGAAGGGCTTCACTTTCAATCCCTGCCAGATTGCCTGCGGTCCGATCTCCAATTCGAAACCGTACCCACGACTGCCGAAGTTGACGAGGTCGGCTACTTCTTGCGCACTCATCTCCCAATCGATCAATGCAATCAGCGACTTTGCCACATATGTAATAATTCGCGAACCGCCGACGGAACCAATCGCCGCCTGCAATTGACCATCCGCATTGAGCACCAGCGTCGGCGACATCGAACTTCGCGGGCGCTTGCCGCCTTCAATCCTGTTGGCAATGGGCCGCCCATCGCGGTCAGTGGGACGAAATGAAAAATCGGTCAATTCGTTGTTTAACAAGAATCCCGACGCCCATATGCCGGAACCAAAACCGCCCTCGATGGTCGTTGTCATAGAGACCGCATTGCCTTTTGCGTCGACGATTGAGAGGTGGCTCGTACCTGAGCGCTCTCTCGTGACATCGATGCCGAAGTGGGTTCGTGCAAACTCTTGAGGTTCGCCCGGCATTGCGCGTTCCATCGCCCAATCCGAGATGATCTTACGCCGCGCAGCGATATAGTCCGGCGATAACAGCCCAGTAGGCGGCGCGACGAAATCTTCATCTGCCAAGTATCGGTTGCGATCCGCATAGGCGAGTTTTTCTGCTTCCGCGATGAGGTGCAGCGAACGGGGGCTCATCACACCGTGCCCTTTAGGGGAGAGGTCGTAGCCCTCAAGAATCTTCAATGTCTGCGCAACTGTGATCCCACCCGACGACGGCAGTCCCATTCCGCACACACGCCGCTTTCGATAAGCAAAGCACACCGGCTCGCGCTCTTTCGCCTGATACCCTGCAATATCGGCAAGTGTCATATCGCCTTTGAAGTTCGGCGCATTGCCCAGTGCCTCTATGATGGATCGCGCGATTGGGCCGTCGTCATAAAAGGCCGACGCGCCATGCTCTGAGATTGCACGCAGCGTCGTGGCCAATTCCTCGTTCTTGAGTATGTGCCCCACGGGTCGTGGCGAACCGAGGTCATCGAAAAAATATGCGCGCGCCTTCGGCGTAAAGCGCGCCGCTCCATACCAGATCAGCAGTGTATTAAGGCGCCGCGAAACTTCGAAACCACTTTCCGAGAGACGTATCGCAGGCTCGAACAAACGCGACCACGGCAGAACCCCGTGCTTCCTGTGCGCCAGTTCCATCACGCCCAGTGTACCCGGCACACCAACACTCAAACCCGAATTGACTATTTTGAAAAAGCTGATCGGCTTGCCATCGCGCAAAAATCGGTCGGGCTTGGCTGCTGCAGGGGCTGTTTCGCGACCGTCATAAGTCGTCACGCTGCGCGTTGCAGCATCGTAGTGCAGGACGAATGAACCACCTCCGATACCGGATGACTGAGGTTCGACCAGATTGAGAACCAGTTGCGTTGCAATCGCTGCATCGACAGCGCTGCCACCGGCCGCCAAAATCTCCACCCCTGCATCAACGGCATAAGGATTGGCCGCCGACACCATGAATTTTTGTGCCGCCGCCTGCGTCTTTTGCTCGACGCCGCTCGCTGCTTCGGGAGCAATCCGTCCGCGAGGCTCCTGCGCCGCAGCCTGCCTTAATGGAACGACACAGGAAAAAACAACGATGACAACCGCGATCAATCCTATTGGGAATATCCAGGCCGCAGGCTTTGCCCCCATTCGTCCTGCTTTCCGTGTCGTTCGATCGTTCAATGGAAATCCCGTGACTTTGGAATGATGCGCTCATTGCGCGGATGACCGGCCCATCTGGGATGCGGGCTTGCTCCGCGAACGTGCGCCGCATCTGTCCCACGCGCCGATCCTGGATCGGGCCGCAAAACTTCGTCGGCGTTGGCAATCGGTACGCGCATGTCTTTTGCCTCTTCTGACAGATGCATAAGCATGCCGCTGCGGTCAAACAAGCGCGCTGATACGACATGGATGATATCCTCATGTCGTTGCACCTGGCCCTCGATCAAGATTAACCGCGCACCCATCACAACCCTGCGATAGCGCTCCAGCGTTTTCGCCCAAACGACCGCATTGGCAACGCCTGTCTCATCTTCCAGCGTCATAAACACAACGCCTTTGGCGCTGCCCGGCCGCTGCCGCACCAGTACGACACCGGCAATTCTCACCCGCCGTCCATCCTTCATGCCCCGCAGTTCCGCGCAGGACACCACCTTTTCCGCTGCAAGCTCATCTCGCAAAAACTGCATCGGATGCGCCTTTAGCGACAACCGCAGCGTCTGGTAGTCGTTGACGACATGCTCGGATAACGGCATTCGCGGCAGTTCGACCTCCGCCTCCGGACCGTCTTCACACGCCTCCGCCCAATCGAACAGCGGCAACCGCTCCGGTGGCCCAACCGCTTTAACCTCCCAAAGCCCTTGCCGCCGGTCGAGATCGAGAGAGCGCAGCGCATCCGCCGCCGCCAGTTTTTCCAGAGCCGGCCGTCTCAGTCCCGACCGCCGCCTCAAGTCCTCGATATCGGCGAACCCGTTGCCGCGCACTGAAACGAGCTTATCCGCATCCTCTTCCTTGAACCCATCGATCAACCGCAAACCAAGCCGCAGCGCCGGCCCACCCTTGCCTACATCTTCAGGCCGCACATTGCGCCCTTCCTCGAACGGAGAAACACCACCAAATGGAATCGGCTGCGATCCCGGCTCCAACGTACAATCCCAGTCGGAATGATTGACATCGACGGGGCGCACCTCGACGCCGTGCTCGCGCGCATCCCGTACGATCTGAGCGGGCGCGTAAAACCCCATCGGCTGCGAGTTGACGAGCGCTGCTGCGAACACTGCTGGATAGTGACACTTGAGCCAGGACGATACGTAGACGAGAAGCGCAAAGCTGGCCGCGTGGCTTTCGGGAAACCCGTATTCGCCAAAGCCTTTGATCTGGTTGAAGCAACGTTGGGCAAAACTTTCTTCATAGCCGCGCGCCACCATCGCTGAGACCATCTGATCTTCAAGAAGACCGATTGTTCCCCGCCGCCTGAACGTCGCCATCGCCTTACGCAATTCGTTGACCTGAGCA
>JAJFHK010000458.1 GCA_021775655.1 Filomicrobium sp.
ACCGGAACATGCCGAGCGTTGGCTTAAGACATTAAGTGGATCGCCGAAATCGCGCATTCTTCGTGACCTTCTCCGTTCTGTTTTGGCGGGCAGTAATTCAGTGGGCGGACGCGATGGACAAGCCGCTGCTGCTGCATGGATTGACGCTCAGCTCCGGCTCGGCTTCGTTCAAGAAGCTGCTGCGTTTCAAATTCCTGGCGGGGTCGATCCAGGGACCTCGGACTGGGCTGGGTTCGCATTGCGCCGTGCCGTCGCATTGGCTGCTCTCGGGCAAGATGAGCAAGCGTGTCGCGATGCTCGGGACATTGTTGCCGTTGCCGATGGCCTGCCGGACAAAGACAAGGACCTAGGGATTCTGCTATCAGGTTACTGCGGCGCGCTGGCTGGCACATCGGCGGCGGTTTCCCTTGCGGCGGATGTCGCTCGCGACCGGCCCGGATTTGATCCAGCGGGACTGGCAGGCCTCGAAGCGATGGCGCGTGGTTCGCGTCCGCGAATTCCAGCTTCACTGAAGCTCTCGCCGCTGGCCTTTCGGGCGTTGCAAAAAGCGGGAGCCAGCCCAGATCAACTTATAGCGGCCAAGGTCGATGCAGCCCTGCTGGCTTCCATACCTGCCGATACGACAATTCCGGCTGAAGCGCGCATCGAGGCTGCCGAAAAATCTGTTGGTGCGTTCATTCTGGCCCCGGAGCTTCTGGCCAAGGCATATGCGGCTGCTCCTCGTGGCACTGACATCGAATCGATGCCGTCCGGTCGCGAAGCCGATACCGGCAACCCTGCGCTCCGTCGTGCTGGGCTATTCGTATCCGCAACGCGTCAACCGACACCGTTGCGAAAAGTCCGGTTGGTACGTGCTTTTCTCGATTCCAGCGCTAAGGCAGGTATCGCTATTCCGGCGTTCGAAATCATGAGCGAGACCGTTGCCGGGATCAGACCGGTACAAGAAATTGGCTGGTTTGCAGAAACGGCCGTTGAAGTCCTTTTGATTGGCGGGCGGATCGATGAAGCCCGACAATGGTTGCGGCTGGCAGAAGGCACGGATCCGCGTGGCGCGCGGGCGCTTTCACATTGGGCCGCACTGGTCGACATTGCAGACCCGAGCCGGACGACTCGCCGTGGTGACAGTCTTGCTTCTCTCGAGAGCATGGCATTGCGCGGCGATTTCAGGCCTGCTGAGCTGCACCGACTCGCAACGGTTCTCGCTGCGCTGGACTATCAGGGTCCAATTACTCTTTGGGAGGCAGCCTGCCGAACGCCGCACCCGACTGATGGGTCGTTGCCGCCGACGGGTATACTTTCGGAGTTGCAGCAAGCGGCCAAATCGGGCGAGCATGCGAAGACGATTCTGCTAGTTGCCAACGCCATCGGGCCGGAGGGGCCTTCAGGCGCACACATGATTGCGCTCGGCGATGCGATCCGTGCGCTGAAGCGGGCCGGAATGGAGCGCGAAGCACGGCGCCTTGGACTTGAAGCGCTGTTTCTTGCCTGGCCACGGTCGGCGCAAGGTTGACTTTAGAAGTCATGTTCGCCGTCCATATTTGGACGTAGCTGTGTTGGTTTGATGCGTGACAGCGTAATCCCAGATGCGCCGCAAGCTGACAGAGGCAGACATGGCAGACGCCGCCGTCACATCCGATAGCCAGTTTATCGAATTATTCCTGGACATGCTGGCTGCCGAGCGCGGTGCTGCGGCAAACACGCTGGCCGCTTATCGCCGGGATCTCGATCATGCGGGCCAAGCTTTCCGGCATTCAGGAGTGAGCCTTACTTCGGCCAATTCAGGCAGCGTTGCCGGTTTTCTGCATGGTCTCGGAGAGGAAGGACTGGCGCCTTCGACGCGAGCTCGAAAACTTTCGGCACTGCGCCAATTCTACAGGTTCCTGCTCGCAGAGGGCTTGATCGACGAAGACCCCTGTCACGGATTTGCCGGTCCCAAGAAAGCGCGTGCGCTACCGAAAACGCTTTCGATCAAAGAGGTCGACGGGTTGATCGAGACGGCGCGGGCCCGCTGCGCCAACTCGTATGGTGCGGAGCGTTATCGAGCGGTTCGGCTTTATTGTCTGCTTGAAGTGCTTTATGCATCAGGCTTGCGCGTTTCCGAGTTGGTCTCGTTGCCGCGCGATGTATTGCGTGGGGATGCAAGGGTTCTAACCGTGAAGGGCAAGGGCGGTCGGGAACGCATGGTGCCGCTGTCATCGTCTGCGGTCACTGCGCTCAAAGGCTTCCTATCGCTTGGCCAATCGGAGGACGATGACCTTTCGCAGACTGTCGGGACACGCTGGTTGTTTCCATCGAAAAGTGTACAGGGACATCTTACGCGCCAGCGATTCGCACAGGACCTGAAGGAGCTTGCCGAAGAAGCCGGTCTCGATCCCGAGCGTGTCAGTCCGCATGTATTGCGCCATGCCTTCGCCAGCCATTTACTCGATCGCGGCGCAGATTTGCGGGCTGTGCAGCAGCTGCTTGGGCATGCCGATATTTCAACGACGGAAATCTATACGCATGTTTTGCAGGAGCGGCTTAAGGCGCTTGTCGAGCAGCATCATCCGCTGGCGGTAAGACCGGATGGAGAATAAAAGAAAAAGCGCCCCAAGCGTGAGCCCGGCGCGCAATTTTTCGTTTCGTTTCTTATTATAGTTTTATTCCTGGTCAGGCTGCGGCTTCTTCAGCTGCATCCTTTTTGGCCTTCTTCAGATCGCGCTTAATTTTGAGAACGCGCTCAGAGAGTTCAGAATCTTTTGCCTTCAGAAGGTAGGCGTCGAGACCGCCACGGTGTTCGACCGTCTTAAGCCCGTGAGCTGAAACCCGGAGGCGATACTTCTGGCCGAGGACATCGCTCATCAAAGTGACGTGGCATAGGTTCGGGTTGAACTTGCGCTTCGACTTGTTTTCGGCGTGGCTGCGGTTCTGGCCCGAAAGCGGGAGTTTGCCCGTCAGTTCGCATTGCCTGGTCATATTGTGCCTCTCCTGGCGCTGCAGGCCCGATACATATAGGCGCGCGCCGGTTGTCGTATGTCAGCGATGACGAAAATGAATAGCCCGCCGGCGCGGCCAGCGGGCAAGAGTGGGATTTAGTAACGGAGAGAGGCCGGTCGCGTCAAGAGGTGTGAGTGCTAACCCCATTGTTTCGGAACCGAACGGTACTAAGCGGATTATTAACCAAGGGCGGCTAAGGTCGAGGCCAGTTCGTATGTTGTGTCAGTCCCCAGGTTGCCTTTTTTGGCGGTTATGGGCCCGCGTTTACGGGAATTTTTGCGTAATGTCCAAAAGCGTCGATCGTGGTTCTTTGTTGCCAACACTTCCTAAAGTCGTGTTGGGCCGGGTGCCAACAGTGGGTCGGGCTTCGGTGCCCAAAGTCCTTAAATCCCTGTTGGGCCGGACCGCCCAAGTAGGAATTTTGCCCGCGTCGTTGTCGCTGGCAGTCCTGGCTGTCTTCACAACTTCAGCTTCGAGCGCGCCGGCTCGCATGCCTGAAAAGGTCGAGGCGGTCTACACGATATCTTTCAACGGCTTCAACATCGGCAGCTTCAGTTTTGAAGCAAGCCTTGAGGGGAAGTCCTATACGCTTAATGGCGATGCGGAACTTTCCGCGTTGCTTGGCGCTTTTAAGTGGCGCGGAATCTCGCGAGCCTCGGGGCGCGTTTCAGGCAATCGGCCAAAGCCTTCCGATTATTCGCTTGCTTTTAAGGGCACCGGACGGAGCGGGTCGATCAATGTCGGCTTTGATGGCAGGGGTGTGAAATCAGCGACTATCGTGCCGCCGATCCCGGTGGCATATGATGAAATTCCACTGCAGCGTAAGCATCTTAGTGGCGCGCTCGATCCGCTGACAGCGGTGATGGCTTTGACCTTCGGCACAGCTTCCGACCCGTGCGGCCGCAGGCTGGCAATCTTCGATGGCAAGCAGCGCTTCGATCTGCAACTCAAAAAACGTGGTGTCCGGGCCGCGAATATATTTCCAGGCGAGACCCGTTCACGTGGTGAAAATGTGGTCTGCTCGGTCGACTACCGCCCGCTTGGCGGTTTCCGTATGACGCCTCAGACGGAACAGTTGGCAAAGTCGACGGGTATCGAAATATCCATGCTGCCAGTTTCGAGCTCCAACGTTGCCGTGCCGCAGGAAGTGCGCATCCCGACGGGTGTCGGCAGCGTTATCCTCAGTGCTGAAAAAATCACAATCACCGATGGTTCCAGGCGCAAAGTTGCTCTGCTCGCTGGAAACTGAACTCGAACGCCAAACTCAGGCCATTGCCTGCGCTCGATAAGACGGTGGATCGCACACGCGATTCGCCGTTTTCTCGTCTTTTACCCCTATCAAAATAGGCGTAGCCTACCGTAGCCTACGTCAGAAAGTGTGCGCGGGACTTGATCTTGACGGCGCTCTGGGGCAATCGAGCACGGGCGAGACGAGGTTGAGCCTCTATTGCGCCTGCCCGACCGACCACATGTCTGTCGGGCAAGAGGGGCCGCGATGCCCTAGCTGAACGCATGTACCTTAGGGACGTGCACTTCAAAGGTTCCACCAACCTTATGCCAATTTCGAAGGCGATCCTGTCGGCTCCGGAAAACTGGAGGGGCTCCTCTCATGGGTAACCATCTCGACACCCGCATCCGTCACGTTACGGCGGTTCTGGGCCCCACCAATACCGGCAAGACGCATCTGGCGATTGAACGCATGCTGGAGCACGAGACAGGCATGATTGGCCTGCCGCTTCGGCTTCTTGCGCGCGAAGTCTACGACAAGATCGGTAATCGCATTGGGTTCGACAAAGTCGCGCTGATCACGGGCGAGGAAAAGATCAAGCCGGAGCGAGCGCGATTCTGGGTGTCGACGGTCGAAGCGATGCCGCGCGAGATCGAAGTTGATTTCCTGGCGATTGATGAAGTGCAGCTTGCCGCCGATCCTGAACGTGGTCACGTCTTCACTGACCGGCTGCTTCATTCGCGCGGGCGGCAGGAAACTTTTCTGCTCGGTGCGCAAACCATCCGCGATGTGATCCAGGATATTATTCCGGGCGCCAATTTCATTTCGCGACCGAGGCTGTCGCGGCTGACCTACTCAGGTCAAAAGAAGATCACGCGGTTGCCGACGCGTTCGGCTGTCGTCGCGTTTTCTGCAAGCGAGGTGTATTCGATTGCGGAACTCATCCGGCGCCAGCGTGGCGGGGCTGCTGTCGTACTTGGAGCTCTCAGTCCCAGAACGCGCAATGCGCAAGTTGCGTTGTACCAGTCCGGCGATGTCGACTTTCTGGTTGCCACGGATGCAATCGGCATGGGGCTCAATCTCGATGTCGATCACGTTGCCTTTTCTGCTGTGCGCAAATTCGACGGTCAGAATCATCGCAACTTGACGCCGGCGGAACTCGGACAGATCGCAGGCCGCGCTGGGCGCCATATGAATGATGGCACTTTCGGCGTGACTGGTGCAGCAGAACCTTTCGAGTCCGATCTCATCGAGCGGCTGGAGACGCACATTTTCGAACCAATCCGGGTGCTGCAGTGGCGCAACCGGGATCTCAGTTTCGCTTCAGTTGATGCATTGCTGGAAAGTTTGCGGCAATTGCCCAACGAGCCGCGATTGATGCGAGCGCGCTCCGCGGACGATGTCGAGACGCTGGAAGCTTTGTGCCGCGACCCTGAGATCGTCGATATGGCCAAGGGGCCAGCGGCAGTCGATAAGCTATGGGACTTCTGTCAGGTGCCCGATTACCGCAAAATCTCGAGCGCTAGCCACGCCGAGATGATTGGGACGCTTTATAAATTCGTGATGAATGGTGACGGTTTTATTCCCGAGGACTGGTTCACCAAACAAGTCTCACTCGCAGACCGCACCGATGGGGATATCGACACGCTCGCCACACGCATTGCGCATATTCGCACCTGGACATTCGTTTCGAACCGGCGCGATTGGTTAAAGGATCCAGAACACTGGCAGACACGCACCCGTGAAATCGAGGATGCGCTGTCCGATGCAATGCACGAACAGCTGACTCAGAGGTTTGTCGACAAGCGCACAAGCGCGCTGATGAAAGGCATGCGTGATAAAGAGGAGTTGAGTGCAGAAATTGGCGAAGACGGGTCAGTGAGCGTCGAGAATCACTATGTCGGCCGTCTCAACGGGTTCCGATTTGCCCCCGAAACACATTCGGAGAGCCTTGATGGGAAGGCGACCCGGCACGCTGCTGCGCAGGTCTTGTCGCGCGAACTTTCTATGCGGGCCCGGCGTGTGGTTGCGGCCAAGCTCGAAGCGTTCAAGCTGTCGCGCAGCGGTATGGTGTTGTGGAAGGACGAAGAGATCGGGAAGGTTGAAGCAGGAGAAGATTCCCTGCGGCCGAATGTGACGCTGCTATGTGACGAACATATTTCTGCACCCGACAAAGATAAGGTGCAGGCCCGTCTCGATAAGTGGATTGAGGAAATCGTTTCCGAGCGTATGGGGCAGCTGAAGGAGCTTGGTGCGGCTGAAGACGTGTCGGGCTTGTCGCGAGGGATTGCATTCCAGTTGAAGGAAAAGTTCGGCATCCTGAAGCGCGAGGACGTTGCCGAAGAGGTCAAATCGCTCGACCAACCTTCGCGCGCTCAATTGCGTAAATACGGGGTGCGGTTCGGGGCCTTTAACATTTATCTGCCGATGCAGCTGAAGCCGGCAGCTGCCGAACTGGCTGCAACGTTCTGGTTGCTCAAACACGGTAGCGAACACGGGCTTGATCTCAATGCGTTGCCCGAACCGCCGCGTGCTGGACTAACTTCGGTCGCAGCAGACCCAGCAACCCCGGAAGCCTACTACCGGGCATTCGGCTTTCACCTTTGTGGGCCACGTGCGGTGCGCCTGGACATACTTGAGCGGCTTGCTGATTTGATACGGCCGCTAGTCGCCTGGAGAGCGAGGGAAGGTAACAACACGGAGGCACCAAACGGTGCAACGGGCGACGGCGGGTTCACGGTCATTCCGGAGATGATGTCGATTCTCGGTTGCTCACCATCTGAGCTTGGAAACGTTCTGAACGCTCTAGGTTTCAGAGTGGAACGCAAGCCAAAGCCGGAAGTAGCTGCTGAGGATGCGAAAGCAAGCAAATCTACGGCTTCGACGGCTACAGCAAATGAGTCCGGAGATGAGGAAAAAGCCGCAGTTACGAGTTCAGGATCCGTTGCCGCACCGGCTGTGGAAGTTGGGGCAGAAAGTGCAGGCGTTGGCGATGAAGTTTCCGCGCCTAAAGAAGACGTGGCTGCCGGCAACAGCGGTAGCGGTGATCCCGCACCGGTCGCGGCAGATCTGAAGCTTGATATCGAAGATTCTCAAGCAACAGAAACGTCTGACAATATTACTGCGAAAGCGACAGATTCCGAGGCTATAAGTTCTTCTGTCGATGGTGGACAGGCAGAGGGAGTGGATGGCCCTGAAGGTGCTGCTTCTGAAGATGGCACGCTGGCAGCAGTGGATGCGGTCGGGCCGGAAGAAGAGGCATTTATTGAGATCTGGCGGCCGCGGCGGCATCGCAACGATGGTGAACGCGCTTCCCGTCGGGGCAGAGGCCAGGGTCGAGGACGCAGGTCAGGGGCTAACGGGGTCACTGCGTCAGCTTCGGCCGGTAGCGAGCGGAGCACCCAGTCTCCCGGGGCGGACACCATTGGCAAGGAGCGCGATGGAGGGAGCCCTTCTGACGGCCAGAAAGGTCCGCGGCGCTCTCGTCGCGGCCGCCCGCAAGGCGATCGGGGGCCGGGACAGCGTGCCGATAGCGACAAGGGCAAGGGTCACAAGCCACCGCGGAAGGGCCAAGGTGGTAATAAAGCTGGCGGGCCTGGACGTTCGCGGCGACCTGAGGTTCATTCGTCGAGCCCTAGAAAGGGTCGCGGGGCCGACCCTGATTCACCGTTTGCTGCTTTGAGTGCATTGAAAGATGCGTTGGAACGTGGCGAGAATGACGGCTGACATGGATTTTTGAAGGGGGGCTTCGATTGCCCGACCAGGACGACGCAACGCCTTTGGGCGAAGGTCTTGCAAACGCTCCGCGGGGCATTCCGCAGCGTCTCGATAAATGGTTGTGGTATGCTCGTGTTGTGAAAACTCGCTCCTTGGCCGCGGCGCTGGTGGTACGGGGCCGCGTACGGGTCAACCGCGAGCGGATGCAAAAGCCAAGTCACATGGTTAAACCCGGTGACGTCATCACCGCGTCAGTTGGCCGCGATGTTCGCGTCATGAAGGTGCTTCTTGCAGGCAGTCGCCGGGGGCCTGCCAGCGAAGCGCAATTGCTCTACGAAGACCTGGCTCCAGAGCGTAAAACTGACGCCGCTGGTGTTTTTCCTGCCGCGAGAAGGACTGAGAATGCGTATGCAGGTGGCCCTGGGGCAGTGCTGGATACGGGCAGTGGACGACCGAGCAAGAAAGAGCGTCGGCAAATTGTCCAGTTAAAGGGGCGGGACCGTTGAATTTTTCCAATAGTCGATCGTCCACCGTTTAGGGACGAACCGCCTCAGCCCCTTGCGCGTACGGCATGTTCTGGGCACATATGCGGCCAGAGTAATGACCAAATTGAACGGCATGGCGCGCGCGACACGGGGCAGTGCCTGCGAGGCGTGAAATGTCCAGGCCGTCGGCCGTGGTGCTAATCGAGAGCTGAAGATCGAATGACCTACATCGTCAATGAGAATTGTATCAAATGCAAATTCACCGATTGCGTTGAAGTCTGTCCAGTTGACTGCTTCTACGAGGGTGAGAACATGCTGGTCATTCACCCTGACGAATGCATCGATTGTGGCGTGTGTGAGCCCGAATGCCCGGTTGATGCAATCAAGCCGGATACCGAGCCCGATTTGGAGCAGTGGCTCGAAGTGAATCGCGATTTCGCAGATAAGTGGCCGAATATTACTCAGAAGAAGGCTGCGCCAGAAGATGCGGACAATTACCGTGAGGAAAAAGGAAAATTTGATAAGTACTTCTCGGACAAACCCGGTGAAGGCGACTAGCGCTTGATTCTGACCGCACGCATTTTTGCTCTGAGAACTGGCAACATAATTAGTGATGCCGGACAACTGATTTATCTAACCATGTAAATACAGCAATTGAAACGGCTCTTCAATTTCCGTGAATATTGTGTTATGTTAGCAACGAGTGGCGTAGCTGAACACTTGTAGACCTTTCGGCGAACAAAAAGGGGGTCCGCCCGTCTTGTGAGGACTGGAACGGAACTTGTAACGGCGCATTTCAGCGCGGTCGCCCGAGGATTAGACTTCGGACAGCATAGCCATAGCTAGCTTGGGTGCGACCTTTGCAGCTCCTACATGGAGAGGCATAGGCGCGCTTTTCGATTCCGTCGGGCGGTGATGCTGCCTGGCGGCTGTTTGTGCGACCGGTGGTTCAAGCCGGCGCGCCTGATCTCATCATGCTGATGACGGTCAGTTTGTATGCGTGGGAAGAGGTGAAACTTCAGATGGCTGCAAAGACCAAAACCTCGGCAAAGGCCAGTCCAGCTAAGACAAAGGCCAAGCCAACGAGAGCTACAGCGACTTCGTCGAAACGAACAACTTCTGCGAAGGCGTCTGGAGCGGCCGGCAGGTCGCGCGCAGCGACATCCAAGTCGACCACTTCTTCCAAGTCTTCCGTCGCATCGAGGGCCAAAGCTGTCAAGGCGAAAGCGCCGGTATCCAAGGCCAAATCTGTTTCGAAATCTGCCGTTTCCACGAAAACTAAAAAGGCTGCTCCAAACTTGAAAAAGTCAGTATCGAAATCAGCGGCAAAGCCTGCTGCACCCAAAAAGACTGCTGCTCCGAAGAAGCCGGCTGTGTCGGCAAAAGCTGCGAGTCCCAAGCGCAAAACTGCGGCGGCGACCACGGCCAAATCGAAGACAGCTGCGAAAGCGGCCAAGAAGCCGGTAGCTGCCAAGACTGTTACGGCGAAAGCGGCTGCGAAGTCGAAAGCCGCGGCGAAACCTGCTGTTGCCGCAAAGCCGACAAAGGCGGGAGTTGCTCCTGCCCGCAAGGGTAAGGCTGCCAAGGTAGCGCCCGCGAAGCCAGCTCTGGCTGTGAATGCGGCTGTTGCAACGGGTGCTGCGGCACGAGCTGTTGCGGCTTCGATTGCTGAAGCTGCGCAACGCAAGATCAGCTCGCCGATCAAGCCGATCAAGACGCCAAAATCAATTGCCGAAAAGGCATCGGCCGGCCTCGATGCTGCGCAGCAGAAAAAGTCTGTCAGCCAGCGTCATGGTTTCAAGAACAATGAGCATGTTGTTTATCCAGCGCACGGTGTTGGC
>JAJFHK010000459.1 GCA_021775655.1 Filomicrobium sp.
AAGCAGGCGCCGACATTATCGAACTCGGCATGCCATTTTCGGATCCGATGGCGGACGGTCCTGCAATCCAGGCATCGTCTCAGCGGGCACTGAAATCCGGCCAGACCATGCGCCAGACCCTCGATATGGTCGCCGAATTCCGGAAAAATGACCCAGACACCCCAATCGTCCTAATGGGCTACTACAACCCGATTTACGTCTATCCGGGCGAAAAATTCCTCGATGAGGCCGTCGCTGCAGGCGTCGACGGTCTGATTGTCGTTGATGTTCCGCCTGAAGCCGATGACGAACTGTGTTTGCCCGCCGTTGAGCGTGGCTTGAACTTCATCCGCTTGGCAACTCCGACGACGGATGATAAGCGCCTGCCAGCGGTTCTCAAGAACACATCCGGGTTCGTCTATTATGTCTCGATCACCGGAATTACGGGCGCTGCAGCACCGGATATCCAAGATGTGCACCAGCAGGTCAAGCGCATCAAGGGGGCGACGGATCTGCCAGTAGCCGTGGGCTTTGGAGTGCGTACCGGCGAGCAGGCACGCGAGATATCTAAGGGCGCTGACGGTGTGGTGGTCGGCTCGGCTTTGGTAACTGCAATCGCCGATTCCTTGGGCCCGAACGGCCAGGCCACTGGTACAACGGCCCCTGCCGTCCTAAATCTTGTTAACGTCCTTGCAGGCGCCCTGCGCGGCCAATGACCGCTAAACTTGGGTTTCGCACGAATCCTGCAAGCAAGTTGTGCTAGGCTAATATGTAACTTCAACTAATGAGGCACCCCAAGTTTGGGGCGTGAAAACGTGAACTGGATCAATAATTTCGTACGTCCAAAGATTCGCGGCTTCCTTACCACCAAGCGTGAGGTTCCAGACAATCTTTGGCGCACCTGTCCGGTTTCGGGCCAGATGGTCTTCCACAAGGATTTGGAAGCCAATCAATTCGTCTATCCGGGCTCAGACTATCATGAGCGCATGAGCGCCACTGAGCGCCTAAATTTGCTTTTCGACGACTCAGCTTATGAAGTCATCTCGGCTCCCAGCGTTGCTGTTGATCCTCTGAAATTCCGCGATGGCCGTCGATATACGGAGCGTCTGCGCGAAGCCAAAGCCAATACCGAGATGGACGACGCCATCCTCGTTGGCGAAGGCGCTCTTGACGGTCAACCATGTGTCGCGGCGGTCCAGGATTTCCGCTTCATGGCCGGATCGCTCGGCATGGCAGCAGGTGAAGCCATAATTGCAGGCATGTTGCGGGCCGTTGAGAAAAAGTCGCCGTTCATCCTGTTCGCTGCTTCAGGCGGTGCACGCATGCAGGAAGGCATCTTGTCGCTTATGCAGATGCCGCGCACTACGATCGCCGTGCAGCGCCTGCGTGAGGCCAAGCTTCCCAATATCGTTGTCTTGACCAATCCAACCAGCGGCGGTGTCACCGCCTCTTATGCGATGCTGGGCGATGTTCACATTGCTGAACCAGGCGCGCTTATTTGTTTTGCCGGCCCGCGCGTCATCCAGCAAACGATCCGCGAGCAGTTGCCTGAAGGGTTCCAGCGGTCCGAATATCTCGTCGAGCACGGTATGGTCGATATGGTCGTTCATCGCCACAAATTGCGCGAGACGCTGTCGCGGCTGTGCCGGGTCCTGACGAACGGACCCAAACAGGCAGAAGCAGAGGAGCCTGTCGCAGAGCTGGCCGCCAGGAAACCGAAAGCAGACATCTCCAAGGTCAATGGTGCTCAACACGCTGCTATGAAACAAGCGCCCGAGGCTCCGCCAAAAACCAGCAAGTCAACAGGCAATGGCGCTGCGAAGGACCAGGATACGGCTCCTATCGCTGTCAACGACGATAAGGCGGGCGACACATCGGGGAAAGCTTCGAAGGCCGCCCCTTCGGCCCCCGAGCCGACGAAGCATCCTCCACCAACTTCGGACAAGGCCTAGATCTTCTCCTATTCCGCGCGGTAATAGATAGCGTCTACCAGTGGGCATAGCCGGATTCGGGTGACAGGATTGATTGCTTATCCCAGAATGCGCCCTCAAGTTTCCAAGGACGCGGACCTGAGCAGAGATGCGGGATAATTCAACCAGCAGTGCACTCCTCAACGAGTTGAAGCAACTGCACCCGAAGCTGATCGACCTGTCGCTCGGCCGCATCGAGCGGTTGCTGGGTAAGCTGGGCGACCCGCACAAGCGCCTGCCACCGGTCGTTCACGTGGCAGGTACCAACGGAAAAGGCTCCACGACAGCTTTCCTGCGGGCGATTCTCGAGGCGGCCGACGCGCGCGTCCACGTTTACACCTCGCCTCACCTGGTTAGTTTTCATGAGCGCATACTGCTGGCCGGACCAGATGGCAGCGCACGCCCGATCAACGAAGACTCGCTTGTCGACGTTCTCGTCCGTACGCAAGCTGTCAACGATGGCGATGATATCACCCAGTTCGAGATCACGACCGCCGCAGCCTTCCTCGCATTCGCGGAGACTCCAGCCGACGTGCTGTTGCTTGAAGTTGGTTTGGGTGGACGTCTTGATGCCACCAACGTTGTACCGCGGCCCATCCTTTCGCTGATCACTCCGATTTCGATTGATCACGCAGACAAGCTCGGTGCGACGTTGACTGAGATCGCGGGAGAAAAGGCAGGAATTCTGAAAGCGGGTGTGCCGGCCATAATCTCACGCCAGCCTGACGAGGCCGCCGACGTGATCGATGCAACCGCGCGGGAACTTGGCGCACCACTTCAGGTCTGGGGTCGGGATTTCGACGCTTACGAGCAAAATGGCCGACTTATCGTACAACGAGACGAACAAGTCGTCGATTTGCCCATGCCGGCACTCGTAGGCCCGCATCAAATCGTCAATGCAGGAACTGCCGTCGTCGCCGCAATGCAACTCGCCAAAAGTTTTGACATCGATGAGCGCGCTCTGGAAATCGGACTGACCGAGACCCAGTGGCCGGCCCGGATGCAGCGACTTTCCGGCGGCCCCCTGTTCGATATTCTGTCATATGGAAGCGAGTTGTGGCTCGACGGTGGACACAATCCGGCTGCTGCCGAGGTACTTGCTCAAACCGCCGCCGACCTGGAAGAACGCAGCCCGCGACCGTTATTTCTTGTCGTAGGAATGATGGGATTGAAAGACGTCGAAGGTTTTATCGCACGCTTCCAAGGGCTGGCACGCTCGGTTCATGCTGTGCCGATCCCAGGCGCACACGAAGCACCGTTGCAACCAGACGCGATTGTAGCTGCTGCACAGTCGCTGGGTATGACGGCGGCAATGGCCGACACTGTGGAAGCTGCTCTTTTGGCAATCGATCGCCAGCATATGGGTCCGAAGCGAGTGCTGATTTGCGGATCGCTCTATCTCGCCGGCCATGTTCTGGCGCTGCAATCCGGGGTCGAGGCACAGCCGAACTAGTCGCTGTCGATACCTGCTTCGCCGTCGCACGGACCATCGCGTTTTTGCCGCGACGCTGGACGCGCGATGCGACCTGGAGCCGCTCGGATAATCTCCGGCAACACGAGTGACTTTTTCGGCTTGGCGATCGGGGCCATAAGTTCCTTTGCGGCTTCGACGATGATGACGCCCGCAAAGCCAGGCATGATCCGAGCTCCGATTCGCTCCCAGGCCACCGCAGAACGCAACAGCATATCTCGGCTGAAGGGCGGAGCATAAAGCGCTTCGGCCCACTCGATGGGTTCAAACATTGCGTCGCGTAGCATCCCTTCTAGCTGTGTCCGGCTGTAGGGCCGACCGAAGCCGAAAGGCGTCCGGTCGGTGCGCGCCCATATACCGCGCCGATTGGGAACAACCATCAACAGTCGACCTTCTGGAGTGAGCGTGCGCCACAGTTCGCGCAGCACCGGCTGCACTCGTTCGGCGGTTTCAAGCCCATGCACCACGAGCATGCGATCAACTGAATTGTCTGGCAGCGGCAGATGTTCTTCGTCGATCAGGACCGAGTGTTTCGCGCCTTCCCGCGGCCATACCAATGCGCCCTGGCGTGAAGGCATCAAGGCTCCACAGCGGGTTACTTGCGCGCGAAAGGCCCCAAGATAGGGAACCGCATAACCAAGCCCCATCAAGACGCCACCGGGGATTTTACGCCAGCGCGATTGGATGCGGCTTGTCACCAGCCGCCGCACGACTGCGCCTTGCCGGCTGGCGTAGAAGTCTCGAAGGTCGGCCACATCGATCTGCATGGTCGTCCTGACTAAGGAGGAATGCGGGCGAAAATTCTAGGCTGCGAATCCCTATGAGGGGTGATCTTCGCGGCCTGACGCAATATGTGCAAGTAAGTGCAATATTAACACCACCCAGAAGCTTGACGGCGGTGGTTTAAGAGGGCAAGCGGGCACTCAATTGACATCGACGCGATCCAATAATCGCCATCAGGAGGACGCCATGACCCTGGAGATTCACCAGTTTCCTGCACGAAGTGACAATTACGGCGTGCTCGTCCACGACACCGAAACGGGCATGACCGCTTCAATTGACGCCCCCGACGCAACTGCCGTTAGGTCCGCCCTT
>JAJFHK010000460.1 GCA_021775655.1 Filomicrobium sp.
CATGCAGGAGGGCAGCCGGAACCCGTATTCGGCCAGCGTTGCCTTGCGGCGGAAGTCGCCTCGGAACATGCCGCCGATTTGCGGACTGGTGACGTGGCTTTCATCGCAGAAGACGAGCGCGTTGTCGGGAAGGTATTCAAATAGCGTCGGCGGTGGATCGCCCGGGCGGCGGCCGGTGAGATAGCGCGAGTAGTTCTCAATTCCCGCGCACGATCCTGTGGCCTCCATCATTTCCATGTCGAACATCGTGCGTTGCTCAAGGCGCTGAGCTTCCAACAACTTGCCGACCGCGTACAATTCCTCCAGGCGCTGTTTCATTTCCTTTTTGATAGACTGAATCGCCTGCTGCAATGTCGGCCGCGGCGTTACGTAGTGCGAATTGGCGTAGACCTTGACGAGTTCGAGATCGTCGGCTTTTTGCCCGGTCAGCGGATCGAATTCAGTGATCGACTCGATCTCGTCGCCGAACATCGTGACGCGCCAGGCACGGTCCTCCAAGTGGGCCGGGAAGATTTCAACGGTATCGCCGCGAACCCGGAATGTGCCGCGCTGGAATGCCTGATCATTGCGTTTGTATTGCAGGGCCACGAGGTCGGCGAGCAACTGCTGGCGTGAGATGCTGTCGCCGACTTTGATGGCAAACGTCATTGCCGTGTAGGTCTCAACCGAACCAATGCCGTAAATGCAACTTACCGAGGCGACGATGATGACGTCGTCACGTTCCAGCAGCGCGCGTGTTGCGGCGTGGCGCATGCGGTCGATCTGCTCGTTGATCGAGCTTTCTTTCTCGATGTAGGTGTCGGTGCGCGGGACGTACGCCTCCGGCTGGTAATAGTCGTAATAGGAAACGAAGTACTCGACCGCATTGTTGGGGAAGAACGAGCGGAATTCCCCGTAAAGCTGTGCGGCGAGCGTCTTGTTCGGGGCGAGGATCAGCGCCGGGCGCTGGGTTTCAGAGATCACGTGCGCCATCGTGAACGTCTTGCCTGACCCGGTAACACCGAGAAGTACCTGATCTTTTTCGCGCGCGTTGACGCCTTGGACGAGTTCCTTGATGGCTGTCGGCTGATCGCCCATCGGTTTGAAATCCGAGACCAACTCAAAGCGGACGCCGCCCTCACTCTTATCGGGGCGTTCAGGACGGTGCGGTGTGAAATCGATCTCGGCACCGGCGACCACGGGATGGGCGGCCATCAACGGTTGCGTTTTGAGCAGTTCGCGCTGATTAGGCCCGCGCTCGTCAGGTTTGGCCAAGAGCGCATCGAGATAGGCAGTCAGGCTCATGTTGCCGGACGTTGGTGTCAGCGCCTGATTGCGGAGCGCCGGCAGCGCATCGGCACCGTGGTCGTATGCCACTTGCGGCGCTTCGTTGAACCCGCCTGCGATTTGCGCAGCGGCGTTGGCCTCCGATTCCGCCCTGACCTTCGCGGTTTTGCTTCTGCGGGCGGGTTTCGCCAAGCCCGGTGTCTGCGCAGCGGTCTCTTCCGGCGGCGGCGCAGGCTTGCCCGAGCGCCCACGCGACGGGCGCGGCTTTTTTGCGGCAGCCGTACTAGCTGCCTTCTTGGTGGTAGTGCCAGACGCTTCGGATCGGGGTGATTTGGCCATGGAGACAATATGGCGCGCCACGCCCTCTGGATCAAAGGGGGAAGCTGATCAATGGGATGAGCCTGCTGAGCGATGTGCACCAAGCCGGTTGTTTCGGTAGCGTCTATCCCCAAGTCATTGAGATGGATAACCACCCGAAGGCCTTAATCCGGCAAGGCGACTCAGCTAACCCGAACAAGGCCGTCAGTTCCCGTGCACGCGTGTCGGCCGGGGGAATTCGATTGATTGCATATATTGCCATCCTGGGCGCAGCACTTGCGGGTTATGCCGGTTTGCAGCCGTGGGCCATCGCCGCAGCCGCAATCGCACTGGCTTCACTATCGTACGCAGAACATTACCGGCTCTACCACCGTGCCAACGAGATGGGCTTTGCAAACCTCGTCGATGGTGTCCTGCTACGGAGCTTCGGGAACGCCCTCATTGCCACTGGCGGGGCCTATGGGATGGGGCTTGTTTTGAGAGTTATTTGAAGGCAATTTGCACTATGGAGGCAGCAACCAATCGGTATCGTATTCTTGGCGCTCTACTGTCTTCTTAACGCGATCAAGCCCCAATTCAGCGTTTGCCCGAAGCCTATTTTCATAGTCACGGACAATAACTTTGCTCGTTGGAAGTTCCAATATGACAACTTCATATGCTGAACTTGCAAGACCGAGTTGTTCGTCTGCTATTGCATCGGCCGAGATAAAGTGGGCGACAAGTGCTGAGAGGTAGTGGAGCTCAGCCTGTTCAAGTAGGTCCCAGCCGTGAAATGGCCCGTAAGGCTCCCGCAAATCAAGCGCGGATTTTCCCACATTTAGATTCGTATCCGATAGACGAAGCAGGGCATTGGCTCGATGAGCGCCCCGGCCAACGGTATTATCAGCCCGATTTGCACGCAATTTCTCGATTTGCGCCATCTCAGCTTGGTGGCGCTTGCTACGTGCAACTAATAGATCGCTCTCCCGTCCGCCTCTTAGCTTTTGAGCGGCGAGTTCGAAGCGTTTGTAAGCCTCATCAGCTTGGCCGTATTCTCCCATCCTTCTAAGCTGATGCCCTTCGAGCTCCAACGCCTCAAGTCGACCAAAAAAATCGGGAACTGCGAGTGCTGAGCGGATTTGGGTGAGAGCGAAGCCATCCATTCGTCGCCCTTTGGACCTATCGTGTAAAGACGCTGAATGGGCAGATGCAACTGCGGCTTGAACCAAGTGTGTCGCAGCGAGCTGCTCCTTGTGTGCCTGGAGTGCCTTCTCAGCAATCTCAATACGATCGGCAATTATTCGTCGGGCTGTTCGGAGATCTACATTGGCACTATCAGCGACGAATACTCCAGACGTTCCGAAATTCCAGCGGCGCTCTCTCAAAACGCGGCGAAGTTCACGGGGCGGAAAGACGGGTCCATCGAATTTCGTTTTGGGACCCGGTCGCTGGATTGACGCCAATAGCGCGGCATTGGCATCACGAAATCTACGGTCGTCAGTGACTAAGTATTGCTCAAGCCGCTCGTGCAGAATGCGTTCTCGATTGATGTACCATTTATAGGCACCAAAAGAACCTATCGCCGCGGCAATCAACTTGTCCGCATGGTTGCCGACGAACGAAACAACTTGGCCCAGAAATCCTTCGTCAGCCCCTATGGCCGACATTATCCATTTGGCGGTTACCTCTGTCACATATCCATTTTCGACTAGGGCAAAAAACAGAATGCACAAATATTCGCTGCCATCACACTCCACAACACACCCCCACAAACGCCGCCATGCAATGCCATCAATCTAGCGTTAACCATATCGGTCTGTACAGCCTGAGATTGTCGTCCTGCTTAGGATTTTGGCGACTCGTGCGGGTCTGAAAATCTCCGTCTCGACCTCCTCCCGAAGTTCCATGAATCGAGACATCCTGTCGCGCGGCGGGGTGCGCACGCCCCTTTTCGCCACAATTCATTGATGTTCCCCGCACTGCACAAAATGGGAGAATATCAATGAGAGTCATGGCACTTGCTCTTATGTCTTCATTTCTTGCCTGCACATTTTCAGCACCCTCGTTCGCGCTGAAGCAGGGTGGGCTTTTCGCAGAGCGCAATGGCGCATGGTACGAGCAGGATTCGAACCGGCGCAGCAATCTCGGCGCGGGTGGCTACACCCAGCAGACCTACAAGCCGAAGAAAAAGAAGAAGGCGGCGTCCTATACCTACACGAAAAAATACACCGGCGGCGTCGGCAAGCGTCCGCGTAAATGGTGTGGGTGGTGGATGCGCACGCAGCTCGGCGGAGGTCCGCATCTCAACGTTGCATGGAACTGGAGCAAGTACGGTAGCCCATCGGGTCCGCAAGTCGGTGCAGTTGTCGTATGGCGTCACCACGTCGGCATCATCACCGGCCGCGCTGCCAACGGCAAGTGGATCGTCAAGTCCGGTAACGACGGTGGCCGCGTGCGCGAACGTGCCCGCTCGGTCAAAGGCGCGGTCTTCCGCATCTAGCGGTCCCGGTCAATCATCCCGGCACGGGCGATAGTCTCGTGCCGGAAGCTATCTAGGCTTTTCCGGCGTGCAAGTGAATTGGCGCAGGCCGGCCTCGGTAAACGGGACATAGGCATGTCCGCGATCAGGTGCGCGCAGCACAATGATGCCTCTCGCGCTGCGCACGACCTGAGGCTTTTCCGAAGTGTCCGCTACGCCAAGGGATTCAGGTGTCAGCCCCATGAATCGCTCATCGGATGGCAGGATGCGCAATCGCAGCGAGGTGATCCGCTCGTCCTCACCCGTCGCCGCGTACACATTGTCACCCTCAGGTGTGTGCAGCGCCACCGACCAGCCCTTGCCAGGAAGTTGGACACTGAGTCCAACCGGCGCCTGCGCGGTGTCGTATCGGCACATGGCGTAGCGGACGTCCGGCGTCAGAAACGGAAGGGGCTGGTTTTCTGGTGTGATCGGCGGCAGCACCACGACACTATTCAGTGGCAATATCGGCGATAGCCGATCGAACGCAGACCGGCCCATCAGCATCGGAGCGGCCAGAGTGGCGCAGATGTGCAGGATTCCCATTGCAGCGAGCGCGGCAGCCACTAGGCGCAAATCGGGTCGGATGGAAGCAAGCTTCTTGAAGAGCGCCAGTGCCCTTTCAGCAAGTGGGTGAAGCGTCATCGACAGGCCACCCGCTTGATGACTGGCAAAACAATGGTCGCAGCTTCGGCTTCAGTGTCCCCGGCAATCGCCGCATCGCTTTCGAGCAGCGTCATGGCAAGTGTCAGACGACCAGCGCCAGCCGTTGGGAGCCAGTTGCCGGGCCTTGCATCGCGCGCCAGAGTCACAGTGAAGGTTCCATCAGGAGAAATGGCAACTGTGTCGCTGGTGAAAGTATATCGGCTTGACGGATTAGCGATCAGCCGCCCCTGATCATCCAAGGCCGTAATGCTCCACCAGCGCGCATCAAGCGTCTCTCCACTGATTTCATACTCGCAGGAAGAATGAAGTCGCAGCCCGTCACTATCGCGAGAAGCCTGATAGGTGTTGGCGATATCGGTGGTCAGGTTGAGCGTGCCGGAGCGAGCAAAGTGCGCCCGGGTATAGGGGTCGGCGTCAACGCGGCCCTCATGTTTCCATGTGCTCCACGGGCCGACTTTTAGCGTCGTCAGTGAATTGCCAGCACTCAGCATGTAGTAGCTGGACCCGAGCCCCCCGATCAGCACAAGCCCCACAAAGATCGCCCAGTCGGAGATCCGTAAGATAATGGCCTGGAGCTTCTTTTTTGCCCTGTGCAGGACGAATTGCATGGTGAGTCTTTTTCGGGTTTCAGGTGACTGGGAACTCGGCCGAACAGTCGTTGGCGGCGCGGCGGAAACGTATCACAACCAACCTGGTCAGGGATCGGATACTACTTTTCGAGAATCCAATTTCAATTCGGCCCGTTTATCAGGATTAGCCGGATCCACCGCAGGTTGCGGGCTCGGTGCTTCAATGGGCTCGGTGCCATTTGCCTTGCGCATCGTGCTGACAAGCGCCTGCAATGCTTTGCGCGTCTTATCCGGTAATAGGCTCGCCGTCGTCGTTCCGGATGAAGGGTCCTTATAGGCCGGAT
>JAJFHK010000047.1 GCA_021775655.1 Filomicrobium sp.
ATGAAGGGCGATATGGGCGGGGCAGCCTGTGTGGTCGGTCTCATGCATGCGCTCGGCGCGCGCAAAGCCAAAGTCAATGCGGTTGGGATCATCGGCTGTGTCGAAAACATGCCTTCAGGTGAAGCGACACGGCCTGGCGATATCGTTACTTCGATGTCGGGACAGACGATTGAAGTCCTCAATACCGACGCAGAGGGCCGGCTCGTTCTGTCCGATATCATGTGGTACGTCCAAGAACGCTACAAGCCAAAGATGATGATCGATCTGGCAACACTTACGGGCGCTATCATGATTGCGCTCGGCAAGAATTTCGCCGGCGTCTTTTGCAATAACGATGAATTGGCTGCCGACCTCATGGAAGCCTCAAAGGCGACGGATGAGAAAGTCTGGCGAATGCCGCTCGACAAGTCCTTTCATAAGATGATCGATTCCAAGAACGCGGATGTGAAGAATCTCGGTGGCCGCTGGGGTGGGGCGTGTACTGCGGCGGCTTTTCTCGAGCGTTTTGTCAAGGATAAGGACACGCCGTGGGCGCATATCGATCTTGCCGGTACGGCCATGGATGCGCCTCGGAATGATATCAATCCGAGTTGGGGTTCGGGTTGGGGTGTGCGGCTGCTCGACCGGCTGGTTGCTGATAAATACGAGAGTTAAGGAAGGGAGCGCTGGGTTACTCGGCAAGGCTGCAAGGCCCAGCGCTACTTAACAAATGTTTGACTGATGTATCGTGATGAAACGCCAGTTACTTTCCATAATATGCGTTATGCGAATGGTGTTGATCGGCTTTCGGTATCCATGAGTAGGCGGGGAAGCAGGGGAGCGGGGCCTCTGGGCCTGATTTAAGCGTTCGACGGTTTCCGGAAACTGCCTAGAAGCTTGACCTGCGTTCGATCCAGCGGACCGCTTCGGCAATGATCAGCGCGTAAAGCGCAACGATGAAGCCAGTCAAGACATTTACTGAGATGACGAGGCTTGCCACTTGCGCCCAGTCAGGTGGCATGACGGTCGCGAGTAAAGTCGCAATGACGCTGTCGATGTATTGCATCAGGTTGAACAAGAGATCGCTGATGTGGTCGATCGATGGGCGAACAGGCATGTCGAAGACCAGCTGACGGCCAATGTCAGTCAGCGTTGCCGTCTTTATGTATTGCAGGGCGGCGGCAAATGCGACAGCGCTTGAGAATATGAGGCCGAGAGGTACGGAAAGCCGGAAGTAACCCCAACGCGCCGGGTTTGCGCCAAGTGAGATCGACAGGCGGCGCAAGAGGCTGGCTCCGGCGTAGACAGCGACCGCGAAGCAAATCGCGATGATGAAGCGTCGTTCGTCATTCGTGCCCGAAAAGGTCAGGAGTGCAACGAGCCCTGCAATGATGGCCTTGATGGTCGAGTCACCAAGGGAGAGTATCCTAAGACCAATGAGAAATGCTGGTTGGCGACCGTCGAAATAAAATGGGTACTCGTGCTTCAGGCGCAAGTAGTCGAGATGCGTGCCGAGGAGAAACGCCAGAACCGCCGTTCCCGCAGCAAATGCATAAGGGTATTGCCAACCAATCCAGGCAACGCCAGCAACAGCAGCCAACTCGGCTGCCATGATGAGAGCGTTGACGATAACGCGCAGGACGATCATACCGGCCCTCGTATTGGCGTCTCGCAAGCAGTTTGTGGCCCGCAAGCGCCGTTCCCTCGTTTGTTGTCATATCTACGCTAGCGGAAATGCAGTCCAGTGACCAATCCCGACCAGAACAGAAAAACAATGTCCGACCTTGTTGAGGTGATGGCGGGATTACGAACGCCAGTGACTGGTTGCCCTTGGGATTTGGAGCAGACCTTCGAGACGATCGCTCCTTTCACACTGGAAGAAGCCTATGAAGTTGCAGATGCGATTGCACGTGGCGATCTCGTCGACCTCAAGGAGGAACTCGGGGATCTCCTGTTGCAGGTGGTCTATCACGCACGAATTGCTGAAGAACAAGGCGCGTTTGATGTTGAAGATGTGGCTGATGGTATAACGCGCAAGATGATCCGCCGGCACCCGCACGTGTTCGGCACTGAAGAAGAACGGGCGGCTGGAGCGCAACCGGGATTTTGGACCCGCATCAAGGCTGAGGAGAAGGTGCAAAAGGCTGCTGAGCGTGCTGCTGCCGGTCTGGTCGACGAGAGAGGGCCGCCTGCGAGTCTTCTGGACGATGTTCCGGTGGCGATGCCGTCTCTTGTGCGTGCCGTAAAGTTGCAGGACAAAGCTGCCAAAGTCGGTTTCGATTGGCCTTCTTTGACACCGGTTTTCGACAAAATGCGCGAAGAACTCGGTGAACTCGAAGAGGTGGCGCTCAAGGTTGACCCGCGCGGTCAAGGTAGTAGCGGGGATGCAGGTGGGCACTGCACGAAGATCGCGGAAGAGTTTGGTGACCTCTTGTTCGTGATGGCCAATGTCGCCCGCCATCTCAAGCTCGATCCTGAGTCGGCCCTGCGTGGAGCCAACGACAAATTTCGACGACGCTTCGAGCACATTGAGAGGCGACTTGCCGAAGACGGTCGCGCACCTTCTGACAGCGATCTCACCGAAATGGATGCACTTTGGGAAGAGG
>JAJFHK010000461.1 GCA_021775655.1 Filomicrobium sp.
TACGGATTTGAGCGGCACAAGGGATATGGCACCCCTCAGCATCGAGAAGCGCTTGCGAGACTAGGTCCGACCGAAATTCATCGGCGCTCTTTCCGACCAGTGCAATTGGCGCTGGGCCTGATCGAGGAAGACACCTAATAGATGCCCATGCTGCGGTTTCGCCGTGCGTAGTGGGTGGCGTGCGACCCTCAGTGGAATGGCTTTAGATATACGACAGGATCACGACGGCGCCGAGAGTCACGGTCGTCCAAAACGCCATTGTGCCGGTCGGCCAGGTACGCCCGAACAAGCCTTCCGGTCCGTGGTGCCGGTAGAGGGCGTTATAGATTTTTGTGGCAACGTTTACAGTCGTGTCCGCCAGCCATTGCCACGTGTAAACACCGAAACGATCGAGTAGGCCAGCTAGCGCGTGGCCGGGCCTGCGCCAGAGCCAATCGACGTCTAGGGTGATTGTCATGGTGCGCTTCAATAATCCGAGCATCAGGAAGAAGGCGAGGCCAGAGAAGAGAAGGAGCTGCAGCTGGAAGACGACATGGGCGCCGGTGTAGGGAACGTAATCGACCGGATAGGGCAGCATGTCGTATAGCGGCTTCGGGTAGACGCCGAGTCCGATGCAGAAGAAGGCCATCAACGCCATCGATGCCATCATGTTCCACGGCGGCTCTGGCGGTCGCAGGCCTGAATCTTTTTGGAAGAAGACAAACCAGGGGAATTTGATACCTGCGTGCAAGAAGACGCCTGCGGAGGCTGCGGCAAGGGCAAACCAGACGATGAGAAGGTGCTCGGAACCGGCGGCATCCGAAATCATCGACTTCGATATGAAGCCTGAAGTTGCTGGGAAGGATGAGATTGCCAGCGCCCCCACGATGCCGAATGCGCAAGTCCACGGCATGGTGCGGAACAGGCCGCCGAGATCTGTACATTTACGCTTGCCGGTCATGTAGAGGACCGAACCCGCCGACATCAAAAGCAGGGCCTTGTAAATGATGTGTGTGAATGCGTGGGCGGCAGCGCCATTCAGCGCCATCTCGGTGCCAATGCCGATCCCGGTCACCATGAAACCGACCTGGTTGATGATCGAATAGGCAAGAATACGCCGCATGTCGTTTTCAAGGATGGCGTAGATGATGCCGTAGAAGACCATGAAGAGCCCGATCGGAATCAGGATCTCGGTTCCAGGGAAGCCGCGCAGTAAGACGTAAACGGCAGTCTTCGTTGTGAAGGCGGATAAGAAAACCATACCTGACCATGACGATTCCGGGTAGGCATCCGGCAGCCATGCCGACAGCGGTGGTGCACCGACGTTGACCAGGAAGCCAGCGAAGATCAGCCAACGGGGAATCGTGGAAAGGTCCATGGCGGTGAAGTCGATGTTGCCTGTGGTGGCGATTTCACCCGCGACCCCGGCCATCAGAAGAACACCACCCAGCATGTGAATCGCTGCATAGCGCAAGCCGGCGCTATTTGCGTTATGTCCGGCACTGAGGATCACCAGCGTTGATCCAATGGCCATGACCTCCCAGTAAATGAACATGGTAATGAGGTCGCCTGCCATCGCGACGCCAACTGCGCTACCGGCATAGACAAACGCGGAGGAGAGTTCGAGCGTGCTTTTCTGGTTGAGCGCAAACAGGCCGCCGGCGAAGGCCATAAGGGCAAAGACTGTTGCAAAGACTCGCGACAGGGCGTCGATCTTCACCAGGACCAGCGTCTGGCCAAGAAATGTGCCAGTCAGATGGATTCCATCGGGCAGGGCCAGGATGATCCAAAGGGCGATGAGCGGAGCAGCAAGGAGTGCCAGCCAGCGCAGTCGCATGGCGGCGAACAATGGCAACGTCAGCCCGGCAAGCACCAGGATCAGCGCGGGCGGAATGATGAGGCTAGTTGTCATAATAGGTGTCCGGCCTCTTCAGAAGGATACCCAATGCCTTGGCGCCGAGGACAAGCACGACGCAGGCAGCAAATCCATACCAGGCACCAAACCCGAATGTGCCGTCGATGCCGAAGTGTGGGTGATGTTCGACGAAGAAATCGCCGAGCACGGTGGCTGCCAGGATGGCGATGAACAGGATCCATAGATTACGGATCGTGTCGGGGCGGACCAGCCAATGGTCTGAGCTGGAATCGCTGCTTGTGACTTTGGGCTGCGGCGCAGTGCCGGATTTGGTTTCGTCGGTCATGTCAGCCTCCCGCGACCATCAGTTTGGCAAGGTCGAGTGCGACGTCGGGAAAGAGAAATAGGAGAACGCTCATTGCGGCGGTGATCGTCAAAGCTAGGACGATGGCGAATGGCGCTTCGCCATGATCGTCGTCATGCGTATCGTGAACGTTCTTGGCGCCGGCGGCTTGCAGAGCGACGGGTTCAGCTTCGCAGAAAAATGCGCGCACCAGAATCGGCAGGAAGTAACCAGCGTTGAGGATTGTCGAAACGATGATGATCGCAACAGGGAACCATTGCTCGGTGGTGACCGCGCTCTGCAACATGAACCACTTTCCAAGGAAGCCTGCGGTTGGCGGCAAACCGATCATGGCCAGCGCGCCAACAGCGAATGCGGACATCGTCCAGGGCATCTTCCAGCCGATGCCGTTGAGCTGACTGACCTCGGTCTTGTGGGCGGCGGTGTAAATAGACCCAGCGGCGAAGAAGAGCGTGATCTTGGAGACGGCGTGGGCGGCGATGTGCATGGCCGCGCCGATTGCGGATATGGGTGTCAAGATTGCGGCGGCGAGGACGACGTAGGAAAGTTGCGAGATGGTTGAGAATGCGAGCCGCTTTTTTAGGTTGTCCTGACGCAGCGCCACGATGGAGGCCATGATTACCGTGAACCCTGCCACGTAGACCAGCCAGTCCCCGGCTCCAGTTTTCGCAAGTGTGTCAATGCCGAAAATGTAGACGACGACTTTCAGGATCGAAAAGACACCGGCTTTCACGACGGCCACAGCGTGGAGGAGTGCGCTGACAGGGGTTGGGGCAACCATGGCAGCGGGCAGCCAGAAGTGGACTGGCATAACGGCGGCCTTGCCGATTCCAAAAACGAACAGGAATAAAAGGCAGCCGATCAGAAGCGGTGACAGAGGGATGTGGGCGTTGGCAGCAGCCTGTTCGGTTGCTGTCCGAACTGGCTCCATGCCTTCTGCGACAATGATTCCACCGGTGGTGAAGTCCAACGTTCCCGCCGCAGCCCAGGTTAATAGGATAGCAGGCAGGAACAACACCATTGATGTACCGATCAGCAATACGAGGTAGACCCGACCGGCTTTCATCGCTTCCGGCGTCGCCTTGTGGGTTACAAGCGGGTATGTCGAAAGCGTCAGCACCTCGTAGGCGAGGAACATCGTGAATAGGTTGGCAGAGAATGCCAGCGACATCGTTGCAGCAATCGCGACGGCAAAGCAGACATAGAATTGCGTCTGGCGTGGCTCGTTGTTGCCGCGCATGTAGCCAATCGAATAGATCGAATTGACGATCCACAACGTTGAAGCGATGAGCGCGAACATCATGCCCAGTGCTTCGATCCTGAATGCGAGTTCAAGACCTGGCGCGACTTCCCAAATCTTTAATTCGGGCTGTGCTCCATCGATAATTCTTGGATAGAGCGACCATGTGACCACTGCAAGGGATACGGCTGCAATGATGGTCACCGTTTCACGGAGATTCGGGATTCGATAGAATAGTGGGATCACGAGAGCAGCAGCGGTCGGTATCAGAATAGCCGCAAGGATCAAGTCAGCTGACGGCATGGACTGGAGCTGTTCTGTCAGGTTTGTCAGCATCAGCGGATACCCCCGATCAGCACTTGCGAGGCGCCAGCGGCGACATCAGCGGTTGCGCGTGTGTCGAAGCCCAAATAAATCGTTGCACCGGCGAGCAACCATAGCGGGATCAGCATCGACAGCGGGGCTTCTTTGGCCGTTTTGGCGCTCTCGGAGGGCTCCCGGAACCAGACGACTTCCGTTATTCGGCCAATGTAGATGACCGAAATCAGCGAACTGGCGACAATCAGAAACACGACTGAGTAGTATCCGGCATCAATGGCGCCAACACCAAGATACCACTTCGAGATGAAGCCGGCGGTTCCTGGTGTGCCCATGAGACCAATGCCGGCGACCGCAAAGGCGCCCATTGTGAGAGGCATCTTGCGGCCAATGCCAGCCATGTCCGAATACATCACTGAGCCGATCCGATAGAAGACGGCACCAAGCGCGAGGAACAGTGCGGTCTTCATGACGGCATGGTTTGCGATATGAGCGAGCGAACCTGTCATGCTGGCCTGGTTAGCGAGTGCGATGCCCAGTGTAATGTATCCGACCTGGGCGATTGAGGAATAAGCCAGCATACGCTTAGCGTTTTCTTCGAAAACGGCGCTGAATGAAGCCAGAAACATTGCTGCAATCGACAGGATGAGGAGGACTTCGGGGATCGGCAAGTTGTCGATCGACAGGGCGACTCCAAACACCGAGAATCCAACCCGGATCAGCAAGTAGATCGCGGCTTTGGTGGCGGTGCCGGCGAGGAATGCAGTGGCCGCAGAGGGTGCGTACGCGTAGGCGTTCGGCAGCCAAGCGTGCATTGGGAATAATGCCAGTTTCAACCCTAGGCCAACGAAGACGAAGCCAAGTGCGGTCAGCACGGCATCTTCCTGTCCCGGTACAGCCATCGCTGCTGGCAGGCGCACGGCGAGATCGTCGAAGTTGAGTGTGCCGGTGACGACGTATAAAAGGCCGATGCCGATGACGTAGAGCGTTGCGCCGACGGTGCCCATGATCAGGTATTGATATGCTGCCAGCAGGGCGCGGCGGTGCCGTCCAAGCGCGATCAGCACATAGGTTGCCAGTGATGAGACCTCGAGGAACACGAACGCATTGAATGCGTCGTTTGTAATGACGATGCCAAGCAGCCCGCACAGGCACAGCAAGTACATTGCATAGTACCAAGATTGGGCTGGCTCCTTGATTTCGGCGGCAATCGAACGCCTTGCGAAGGGTAAGATTACTGCGCCGATCACGGAGATTACTGAGAGGACGTAGCCCGAGAGAAGATCGACTTTGTAGACGATGCCGAGTGGCGCCGGCCAATTACCTATCTGGTAGACGATTGGCTGACCGGTCTGCTGCACTTTCATCAATAGCGTGAAAGCGATCAGAGGCAGTACGAGGGTT
>JAJFHK010000462.1 GCA_021775655.1 Filomicrobium sp.
GCACCTCGCGCAATTCATAAAACACGCGCATAGATTCCGCGACAAGCCGTTGTTTGAGGCCCGGAAAGTGCACTTCGACGATGTCCTTCATCGTCTCGGGATCGGGAAACTTGATGAAGTGGAAGAAGCAGCGCCTTAGGAATGCGTCCGGGAGCTCTTTTTCGTTGTTCGAGGTAATAATGACGATCGGGCGGTTCCGCGCTTTGATTGTCTCCCCGGTTTCGTAGACGTGGAATTCCATCCGGTCGAGTTCCTGTAACAAGTCGTTGGGGAACTCGATGTCGGCTTTGTCGATCTCATCGATGAGGAGTACCGGCCGCACATCCATCTCAAAGGCCTCCCAAAGCCGGCCTTTCTTGATGTAGTTTGAGATATTCTCGACTCTTGGGTCCCCCAACTGGCTGTCACGAAGTCGCGAAACCGCATCATATTCGTAAAGCCCTTGATGCGCTTTGGTCGTCGACTTGATGTGCCATTCGATCAGCGGCACACCCAGAGACTTGGCGATTTCGATGGCAAGAACGGTTTTACCGGTGCCTGGTTCGCCCTTCACCAGGAGCGGCCTCTCAAGAGTGATCGCAGCATTTACTGCGATGGAGAGATCGTCGGTCGCGACGTAGCGCTCGTTGCCCTGAAATTTCATAAGTCCCCGAATTCGGATGAGATGGTTGACCGAGCGGTGTTAGCACTCCCAAAGAACAAGAAAAAGACGCCGTTCCCTTGGCTGTGAGGGGACGGCGTCCATCTGTAAGAACAGGTGATCGGGCTTCGAACGGTCGGCGGGGGTGGATCGCCAGACTGCACAACTTCCGAAGTTGGTAGAGGTTGGCCGTCAGCTTGGATTGCAACCAATCCTAGACCAAGTCTTCACTACGAACCCGACTCGCGAGCGGCAGAGAATTCCGAATTGGTCAGTCGCAGCCTCCTGTATTGAGCTGATCCCTATCGAATGTCACCTTGAGCTGCAAGCTGTCCGGCTTCGCGACACATTAGCAACCGAAACTTAAAGCAATCTGAGATTGCACAATAGACTAAACAGCAAATTCAAGTTGAAACTGCTGGCAATTCATCGCTGATTCTTGCATTGGGTCCGACTGCGCGCACAAACCTCCGCGCCCAGCGGCCCGGCCAGTCGGCATTTCCACGAGCTAGTTTCCCGTAACTCTTGGAGTTTCTTGACATCGACACCGCCCCGCATACATACCCAGCACGAGATGACATTGCGAGTCTCCGATTCCCTTATGCGCGTCACTGTGGGGCGCCATGCAGCGGCGGAGAACAACTAAGTCCGGGGATCGAGTGGAGCCAACAAATATGGCCCATCGGCCCCTCTGGAGGCTTCGATGAGCAAACGGTCCATTGTTCAGGACGCCGGCAAAAAAAGCCGCGGTACTTCCGGTGACGCTAAGGCATCAGCGGTGCTTGAGGACGATTATCGCCCCAGCGATGACGAACCCTTTATGAACGATCGTCAACGCGCCTATTTCCGTCGCAAGCTGCAAACGTGGAAACAGGACATCATCGACGAAACACGCCTTACACTGGCAGAGCTAAACGCACAGTCCCAGCAGCACGCCGACCTGGCAGATAGGGCTACATCCGAGACCGACCGCGCGCTCGAATTGCGAGCCCGTGACCGCCAGCGAAAACTCGTCGCCAAGATCGATGCCGCCTTGTCCCGGCTTGATGACGGTAGTTATGGATATTGCGAGGAAACCAGCGAGCCGATCGGGCTGAAGCGCCTCGATGCACGGCCTATTGCGACGTTGTCCCTCGAGGCACAGGAGCGCCATGAACGCCGCGAACGGGTTTACCGCGAGGACTGATGCATCCCTCGGGGCGGTATCTCCCCTTTATCAGCGATACAAGCTGCCCCCCGTCAGAAATTGGATCGTGCTTTAACCATTCTTTTAGCCCGCAGGCGACATGCTTTTCCGACTTGGTGCCGAATCACTCGGCTCCGAGCTTCGGAGAGACTGAATGCCGAGTGTCGGTGTGAAAAGGTTAGCAGGACCGCGATTGCGTGATGTGCGCACCGTGCGCGTCTGGGTCGCCGGCATTGCCACGCTGATCGCACTGGGGCTTCCTTGGCTTGCCGGTCGCCCACCCGACGAGCGCCCCCCGATACAGGTATACAACTTCGCAGAGCAAGCCACCGAACCGGTTCGTGAAGCGACGGCAAGCGACGACACCATCGCCAATCAGCTCATTGCGCTGCGACCAGCCCTTCAGCCCAAAGAGCGAAACGTCCCAACAGCACGCGGGCGAAACCGCAAGGCAAACCTTACCAACGCACTTCCGGCAAGCGGACTCTAACGCCGCCAGTCAGAAGAGCGTAGTTCCCAGTTCACTTTCCAGAGTATTCAGTGATCTCGAGCGCCGACCACCGGACCATCTCGACGAACTTGGCCCAAATGCTCCAGTCCGTTGCTGCTGACGCAATCAGCCAGCCGATGAATGCGCAAGTGAGGACCGGGACGACGAACAACTGCGCTTTGCGCAGCGTGGTCCATCGTTGTCCGCGTTCGATGTTATACCCATCACTTGTTTCATTGATTTCAAAGATCGACAACGCGATCATAAGAGAGACGACCGCATAGGCGCTGACAAAGACCTTGTCGGACAGCGTCACGTCATCGGAGTTGGGTTGATTCAATGCAAAGTACAGCGCTATCGCCGAAAGCAGTGCGGTGACTTGTATTGCGATCGTCGCACCGAATTCACGCCGCGGGATGTAAGCGGCAAGATATGCCACGATCAAAATGAAGCCGAGCGGCACAATCACGCGCACAAGGTAGTCGATGACCTCCCGCTGCATCACCCAGGTGTAGTTGAAATTGTAGTATGGGATGACGTGTTCGGTCAGTCCCCGGCCTCTGACCGAGGTGATAATGCGGTCAGTGGTTCCGACATAGTGACTGACGAATTCCCAGTCCTCTACTTCAAATCCTTTATTCCGGAGGGTCTCAGCGGGTGGTTGCAGGATGAAGATCGAATCCTTGTCGACCGGCTGAAAGGAAATCGTAAGGAGCTGTCGGTCGAACGGATACTTGGCAAGGTCTGGTTTGAACAAGAACCGCCCCGTGACGTGATAAATTCGCCGCGGCCCTAACCCAACTTCATCTTTCGTGTTGTCATTGTAAGTCGCAACTAGCCTCCAGCGGATTGGCTCTTTGAAGGTATTGCTGCGAAATGCATTCGTGAAATCGATAGCGCTCAATTTCAGGTCGTCCTTGGAGCGCAGCGTCAAATAGAATTCCGCATCGAACGTGCGCCGATTGGTATCAACTTCGAACATGCGAACCATGTCGAGGTGCAGGTAGAGGACGGGCACTTCGGTGATTTTGCCATCGATCCGAATAAATTGTGTGGGATGCAGTACTGGCGTTTGTTGTTTGGGCGTGCGCCACAACAGCATCGACCTCTCAGAGGTGGCCCGGTCTTTATTGAAAGACCAGTACTGCGCCTTGCCTTCCCAGTAGCGTCGCCCTTCTCGCAAACTCGCAAGTCTGCTGGAGATGCGTTCGCGTACGGCAGCTATCGAATCATGGAGACCCGAGATGGTCTGACCGGGTCGCACGTTAGGATCGAGCCGGCCGGCCGCGGCGTCAACAACAAGCTGAACGAGGTCGGCATATCGCGCGCCATAGCCCAAGTCGCGGGGGCTGTAGGAGAATTTATTCTCCTGTTGCGCATCCAGCCGGCTCCCAAGTTCACGCGCCAGTCGCTTAATCCGCTCGTTGTTGAGGTTAGCCACCCCGCCGGATGAGAGTTCATAAAGGTTGCCCGAATAAGCACCAACCCAATGCTCGCTCTTCATCGCTTTCTCGATTGTGCCATACGAGATGAATACGGGCAGGTCGATCTTTCGATCTTGCATTCTTGCAAGGAATTTCCCAGCGCCATCCGAACCAATCGCAAGGACCACCATCTCCGCTCCAGCGCTGATGAAGTCGTCGATCGCACGGTCGTAGTCAGCCAATTGTGGATCCTCGGGTTCCCAATACGTCGATACGACGCCAGGGCCCTCCGGATTGTCCACCAGATGTGCCATGTAGGCATTGGTGTAGAGATCGTCGATGTAGGCTGCATAGGCGATGCGACGAATGCCATTCTTGTTTGCCAGCGACAGGAATACTTCGACCTCGTCGCGCACAGATTGAACCAACGTGTAAATAGTGGGGTGCACTTGAAACAGTGATTCAACCGACATTTCTGAAATGAATGGAATACCGCTTTGACCCATTTGTTCGACGATGTTTGATCCGCGCGAGGAACTCCAAATGCCAATGGTGGCGATGAGCCGGGGATCGGCGAGCGTGTCGCTGACGTTTTTCTGAGTGATCTCGACTTTGTTGTCGTCGTCGAAGAAACGGGCCCTCACTCTGCGACCCAGGAGCCCTCCAGCCGCGTTGGTCTCTTGGATGCGGCGCTTGACAAATTTCTTGATTGCCTGCGGTTCGGGGTTGTCCTTGATGCCGCTTGTATGGATCGCAATCGTGTAGTGGCTCCCGTCGAGGGATTCCGCCTTGGCGCTGGGCGCGCCCGTCCGAGAAGCATTCTCCTCGGCATTCTGTGCATGAGCTTGGCTTGACGCGATCGCAATGTTCATGAGGACCAAGAACAACGATTGTGCCAATCTACCGGATCGGCAGACGAAGGCAGTGTGGACCCTGACCGCAAGTCGTGCAGTTTCGATACGCGGCATGACTCCCTCCAACCGGTCACATTCGCTGCTTCGAAGAGCGTGGTCGAGGTTACACGCAAACCACGGCTCCGCGATCCAGCCGCCCACGATAAAGTGGACCGGCAACAGATAATCAAAGATTGCCAGCTTGAAGCCGGATTGACGAGTGCCGGAGCAGTGCATCATGTGCTAACGCGCCAAGTCCGTGTCGCAATTGCCGCGCAGCATCAGTGGCGCAGGCCCAAAATTGCGCAACCGGCGATCAAAGCCGCCCCGCCGGTGATCTCTCCAGTCGAGCTGTTGGCCTTAAGCACCTTGATCCGCGGGCTTGTGGCGTTCCTCGATCAACTGTCGAAGCGCAACCTTCAGCCCTTCGGTGTCGCGCAAATTGAGATCCTGTTGGGGGAACGGAATCTCGATGCCGGCTTCGCGGAACTTGGCAAAGATAGCTTTACGCACCTGGGTCTGCGCAGATAGCGAGGTGGAGACGTCTGAAACGAAAATTCGTACTGAGAAATCCAGCGAACTGTTGCCAAAGTTCTCGAATACGACAAATGGAGCCGGATAGCGGGCGACGAGATCGCTTTCTTCAGCGCACTCAAGCAGCAGTTTATGAACGACCTCGGGATCGCTGTCGTAGCTGACACCAATAGGAATCGAAATGCGCCCCAACGCGTTGCGCAGAGTCATGT
>JAJFHK010000463.1 GCA_021775655.1 Filomicrobium sp.
GGCCGGCTACGTACGAAACGCTGAAGTGATGTATCCACTGCGGCTGCAAGGCCAGGGATCTCTATATTTGAAAAGCCCCGGGCCAGGTCCGGGGCTTTTGTCTTTTCAAATTATCCGCAACCAACTCTGAGTTACCAGAGATCGACCTTCTCTCCCTTCGCCTCCAAATTTTCCCGGCGCTCGGTCAGCCATTTTTGGAAGTTCGGTTCGGTTTCATATCCACCTGTTGCGACGTAGTGGAACGACGACAAGAAGTGGAATGGCTTCCAATAACCGGTCAGTCGCCACACTTCTGCATCTCTACCATCCTTGCCGTCGACTTTTGTGGGGTCATTGGGGAAGAAACTTATGATGGGTGTGAAGTTGACGCGCCAGCGCTGGGCTAGCTTACGTTCTTCCATTTCCTCGCCATCGAAGTCTGTGACAGCGCGGGCACCGTAGAGATTGAGCTGTAGTACGACGAAGTGTTTTTGAATGTAATCTGAGATCTCTTTGTTCGCGAGATTGACGCGATGCATTTCCTTACAATAGGGGCAACCCTTTTGCTCCCAGAAGATGGCCAGAGATTTGCCTGATGCCTGAGCTTCTTCGGCATCCTCCTTCAAATCGAGGAAGGAGTTGTGGAACCAAGGTTGCGTGTGCAGACCATCATCGTTCAGAAGCAGCTGACCGTCTGCTTTTGCTTGGATTGGCAGCATAGTCGAGACGGCTAGGCCTGCCGAAACCTTGATTGCGTTTCTCCGGTTGAGTTTCATGTCGTCCTCGCTGTCGTTTTCCAGTGCGAGCAAATTTTATTGTCGCCAAGCTGCTGTACGGGCAAAGTGTACCGAGCTGCGCGTCCCAAGGTTAGCGGCTCCTCACTCTTAAGGATATCCCATGGCGCGAATAGGATTCTACTCTGGTTCATTCGATCCCGTCACCTTCGGACACACCGATGTGATCGCGAGGGCGGCCGAATTGGTCGACAGGCTGGTGATTGGAGTGGGAATGCACCCTAGCAAGAACCCCTTGTTCAGCACCGATAAACGGGTCGAAATGCTGCGGATGGAGACTGCTATCATTGCCGACAAGAGCGGCACCGAGATCGACATCGTGACATTTGACAATCTGGCAGTGGACGCAGCCCGGTCGGAGGGGGCTACGGTGATTTTCCGTGGCCTACGGGATGGAACCGATTTCGACTATGAAATGCAGATGGCGGGTATGAATGGTGCGATGGCGCCCGACATCCAAACTGTGTTTGTGGCCGCGTCTCCGCAGGTTCGCCACATCGCAGCAAACCTTGTTCGTCAAGTTGCAAAGATGGGTGGCGACGTCGGGGGCTTTGTTTCCCCCGAGATCGAGGCCTGCCTGAAGAAGCATTGCGGCACTTCTTAGTTCCAGCCTATTAGGTGCGCCTTAGGAGGCCCGGCGTTCTTTTGATGGTCCACAATTCCTAAAGTCGTGTGAAGCTGGTTGGTCCACACTTTGTTGAAGCCGAGTAGAGCTGGTTGGTCCGTATTGACCGCCGTCGGGGCAAACTACCCTTGGCTTAGAACGGGATCTCATCGTCAATCTGCTTGTCGAAGCTACCGCCTGAGTTTCCACCCGAACTGCCGCCGCCGCGCGGTTCATCACTGCTACCGTAGTCGGACTGGCGATTGTCGCTCATGCCTGGGCTGTCTCCGCCTCCCGAGCGACCGTCGAGCATGTGCAGTGTGCCGTTAAAGCCTTGCAGAACGACTTCGGTCGAGTAGCGGTCTTGACCGTCCTGTCCCTGCCATTTGCGGGTTTGCAGTTGGCCTTCGATGTAGACCTTTGAGCCTTTGCGAAGGTACTGCTCGGCAACCTTGCACAAACCTTCGTTGAAGATCGCCACGCTGTGCCACTCCGTTTTCTCGCGGCGCTCTCCGGTCGACTTGTCGCGCCACGATTCGGAGGTGGCGATACGCAGGTTGGCGATTGGACGGCCATCCTGCGTGCGGCGGATCTCGGGATCGCGCCCCAGATTGCCAACCAGGATTACCTTGTTCACTGAACCAGCCATATCAGGCTCCTCTCATTTCGTTGGCGCGTTCGGCCTGACGGAGGCACGCGCGGTTGATTCCTTGCCGATACCCTAACGGTTGTCGAGGCCACTGAACGGAGCGCGGTCAGCTTGTCCACGACTTCGTTGATTGGTCCACACTCGGTAAACCGGTGTGGAGCGGGGTTGCTTGGTCCACACTCGGTAACCGGTGTGGAACGGGGTTGCTTGGTCTACACTCGGTAACCGGTGTGGAACGGGGTGTTTGGTCGACACTCGGTAAACCGGCATGTCGGTGGCCACACCGCGTCGCCATGGAACCTTTGATGATTCCAATGTTCTAATTTTGTTCTAATCTAGTGAAATTGGATGGCATATGCAAGAGGGCGCAGCGCATGACCGGACAGTCCCTGAATGACAAAACTGAGCCGATCAAGCGTTTACAATCCTGCGGATCACGACACAGCGGAACTCAAAGATTTTAGGTAAGCGCTGCACTTACCGGTCGCGGGCGCGATCGGCGATCGATTGTAACTCGCGAACAACCCGGGCTGGAACACCTTGAGCGGCAGCGCACTCTTCTTCGGAAAGCCGCTCGTCAATGACGGAAAGATCACCGCGGAATTGTGGTTGGATTGCACGAAGCGCAACTCCGGTTGCAACGGCCCCATTGAGCCAGCGGACACGGCAAATCATCGTTTCCAGATGTTCGGTCAGTTGCTGGGCGTATAGCGATATGGCCGGACGCGGAGCAGAGGGTTGGTCTGTTCCAAACGGCGTGCCAGCATCGGCCCCAACGGCAACAGGCTGAGGCGGCGGACTAATGTTACCGTCGGAGCGGCTAACGAGGTTGCGCCAAATTTGGTACTCGTCAGTCCCTTGCCATGCTTTCATCGATTTAGCGTCGAGAAGCTTAGCCAGTTGTTCGTTGACCCTCTCTTTTAATACTGGGCTCTCAATCTCATTCAAGGCCGAGTCGACACGCTTCACGTCATCGGCTGTCAACGGCGCGACAACGACCTGTTTGGCGTCAAGGAGTTCGACCGACGCATCACCCGGCGGTCTGGTCAGCCAGACCTTGGAACCGCGCAAATCAGCAGCTTTCAAATTTGCGCCGCTGAGGTCAGAAGATTGGAGGCGGGTCTTGTAAAGGCTTGCCGCCTCGAGATCGGCGCCTTCAAGCATGGCTCCTTCGAGCCGTGCATAGTCTAGAATGGTGCCCTGCATCGAAGCCCAACGGAAGTCTGCGCCGAGCAGGCGGGCACCATTGAAGTTGGCCCCTTGAAGCGATGCAATTGCGAAATTGGCACCGTAAGCTCTAATACCACCTGTCAAGTTGGCTTTGTCGAGCCGCGCCTGTCCGAAGTTGGCGCCACTAATCAGGGCTTCGACGATATCGGCATCTTCGAGGATCGCCTGTTCGAAGCTAGCTCCTCTGGCGTCGATGCCCGTCATCAGGGCACCGGATAATTCGGCTCGCGAGAAATTGGTGGCAACTGCTACGACGCATTTGGCCTTTTCACGGTCGTTCTTCAACCGCAGCGCATTGATTTCGGAACATTGAAGCGTGGCATTGCGAAGGTCGGTGCCATCGAGGCTGGCTTCGGTCAGGTCAGCACCTGTCAAATCGGCCTGATGCATGTCTG
>JAJFHK010000464.1 GCA_021775655.1 Filomicrobium sp.
TCCTGGATCTTCGCGTCGTCGGCAGCTTCCCAGTGGATGAACACGCCAACAGCGATGTAGAGGTCATCAGCTTCATCAGCTGGGATCGTGCCTTCTGCAACGCAATCCTGAACGGCTTTGGCAACTGCATACTGTGCAGGACCAAACATCTGAACGGCCTGACGGGCGTCCTTGATGGTGACCTTGTTGTACAGGATCGTGTTCGGCTTGCACTGCAGGTTCGGAGCCACGACTGCGAGAAGCGTCGTGAAACCGTCCTTGTTGTTGGTCAATGCGTTGCAAAACGCCGTTTCGGCAGCCGAACCGCGCGGTCCGATGATGAGGTCGATGTGGGCAACTTCGTTGCCATCGCCGACGAGAGATTCGCCGACCAGAACCTTGTTGATCTTGGCCATGATAAAAACTCCTCCCAGAGTTTGCTCAAGGGTTGAAAGTTCCGCCCGCAGTGGACGGTGCCCAAAGAATGGGTTTCGGGCGAACTATCCCAGTTATCAGCGAGCGGGGGCGAAGCCCCGATCCGGTTGCCAGATAGCAGCGCCGTTGCGCCAGGGCGTAAATAGCCTCAAGCTTCGACCCAATACAAGAGTCTTAAGTGCTTCTTGGATCAGCAACCTGGGTTGAAATTGCTTCCGTGAACAATGTTGCAACCACGAAGTCGGCTGTTGTGCCCGGATTAAGCCCTCGTGCCTTGAGCGCTATATCGAATATCTCAAGTTCGGAGAGTGCCGCTTTGGTCATCACAGCCGGAGACAGCGCCAGCCGGTTGCGGGCCTCAATTCGCACGATTTCAGCGGTTTCGGGCCCAAACTTGCGCGCAATATGGGTGTCTGGGAATCTGGCAAGAAGATTCATGTGTAGGGTGGTCACCGCGAGTTCCGGCGTCTCTGCAATTCTTTTCACCTGTTTCAGCAACGGCAGTGCAAATTCGAATATGTCCGCGAAATCGGTGACAAAGGCCAGTGCGATTCTGTCGCGATTTGAAGCCAGACTCATTGCCTCGAGGAGTGTCATTTCAGTTTCCATGCGTACATCGCCCCTTTGCGAATCGCCCAGCCCGCCAGGATTGGCCCTTGCGATTGCAGCGAAGACGTCTGCAGCGTCTATCCTATCGAGACTAGAAAGCACTGCAGACAGCCGCTGAGCGAGCGTATCGCCACGCACAACCTCACCTGCGGCATACGCCAAGGGTGCACACAACAGGATGATGCCTAGATTCGTATTGCGTCCTGTGGCGGCAAAACTTGCTTCTACGGCACCGCGGACCCGTCGCCCGACACTCGCGCCCCTTTGAGCAATGTGCCGGGTCGCGACGGCTGCCGCGTCCTCAAAATGCTTGACCTCCATGTCATGGCCTGGCGCATGGACGTGGACATTGCCGGGCTTCAGCGCCTTCAGTTCGGCAAGACAGGCTGCCAGAAAGGCATCCGAGATCGCCCGGGCTGGGAGTGGAAGGTTCATCGTCGGACCGTGACTTTTTCAGCCATCGATGCTGCCACGGCGTCCAAGAAATCTTCTGCAAGAAAATCCGCAATATCGATATGGCAGATGGATTGAAGGCCTTTCCAAGCCGGGTTTGAGTTTATTTCAAGCAGCACCAGGTGGCCGTCCGGATCGCGGATCAGATCGACACCGGCATAGTCGGCTCCGACAGCCCTTGCCGCGGCTAACGCGAGCGCCCGACCATCTTCGTCGAGGTTGGTTGCGGTCGGTTGCGCGCCCTGGTGAATATTCGTGATCCAATGCGCACCCTGGCGCGCCATCGATCCGACGATGCGCCCACCCGAAACAAATACGCGCCAGTCGGAAAATACACCTTGATCAGGCGCGCGAAGGTATCGTTGCAGGTAGTAGACGCCGCCGACGTCGTCCTCTTCGGGAAGTTCTTCGAGCGCATCGGCCTTTCTAACGCCGTTCCCCTGTGACCCGAATAGCGGCTTTGAGACCAGGGGCAATCGCTCCCGGGCGTAGTCAAGCGCCATTTCGCGCCCCTCTGCGGTGCGCGTTTCGGGCACAGGCAAGCCGGCCTTTTGGAATAGAAACGTCGCTGTTGATTTATCGACGCAACGTTCTATGACCCGTGCCTCATTCCAAACCCGGACGGCGCTGGCTGAAAGCGCATGCAAAATTCCCAGCCGCAGCGTTATGGCTTCAAGTGATCCCTTTGAAATCGCGCGCACAAAAACCCCATCTGGCAGCGCACCGTTCAATCCTGGAATGTCGATTCCGCTAGCAAGGCTGGTGTCAAACGCGCAGGCGCAAAGCGCTGCGGTTACCACTCGGGCGCCACGCTTTTCCATTGCCTGTCGTAGCCGCCGGGCATGCCAGTCGCCTCCACCCTCTTCAATGAAGATAACGATGAGTGGGGCCTGCAGCGAATGTTCACGCATTTCGTCAGGCGAAGCTGGCATCGACGATGTCGGGGGCAAGCTTGCCAGCATGGAATGACGAGCCGGTATCAAGGTTGGAGATGGTGACCAGGGCTGGAGAAAATAGCATCGGGTCGATCTTATAGAAGTCGCCCTCGACTTCCGCGAAAATTTCCGCAAATGGTCTTCCATAGGCAGAAGATGCCGAAGATGGCAGATTTTCCGCCAGCCCCTTAGCCGCGTCGTCACTCCCGGATACGAAAAGCTGTACGCGCCCGCCATAGATAATGCCGTCGTTTGTCCGGCCCATCGCTTTTACGAAGTCTGGAACAGGAGGTGCGAGGGGTGCGGTTCCAAAGCCGTCTTTGATATCTGTCAGCGGGAAATGCAATTCGTGCGCTTTATGCAGCGCAACTTCTAGAACACGCGCACCGATCTGTACCGTGCCAGCCAGGCTCCAAGTCGGGGCGAACAAGATTGTCAGGTTCTTCGTTGGGATACCGCATGCCTTTGCGACCATGCGCGCGACGCTCGACGGCGGAGCCTTGTCGCCTTCGATAACCAGGACCGCTTCTTCGTGGTCGTCGGCATAGCCCAACTCACCGAAGAGATCTTCAACCCGCGACAAAGCCCGGGCTGGGCCTGAGCCAAGCGCAAAGAAGCCGGATGCCTCTTCAGTTATCGTCCAGCCCGCATACTGGCTGCCAAGACAGGAAATCACCGGATCGCTGGCATGAACCACGACGCTGAGCGGCCATTTATCAATTGGAGACGATCCCGCGACCTGGACGGTGCCAAGCCCTCCCATGCAGATTTCGCCAAGTAGCCGGCCAAGCTCCAGGGATCCTGGAACGGACGCACCGCAATCGATTTGGCGTTCGCCGCCATCTCCAATGGATACCCTTGCGCGCAATCCATCTGCTTGCGCCACGATCCGTTGCACAATACGGCAGGCGTTCGCATTCACGCTGAGGCCGGCATTTGGCGCAGCTTGCATCCTTAGGCTCCCTGTCAGTTATCTTGTTCGTTTTGGGGTTCGTATACCACAGCCGCGAGCTTTTGCAGGCGTTTCGCGCAAATCTCCGTGGCAAGCGCGGGCGTCCCAGCCTTCGCATGAACGGTGGCGATGGGTGCCCCTTCCCTTATTTGCTCACCCCTGTGCGGGACGTCACTGACCCAATCCGGCCATTCCAAATTGCCAATCTCGACTGGGCCAGCATCAGCATAGAGGTATGCAGCGGCACTGGGTTCAGGGCGCCAATTGCGTGCAAGAACATCCACCGCATCTTCACTTCCACACGCTGCGATATGGGCCTTGAACAACGTGCCACTGGCATCGTCGAGCACATCAAGCGAAGCCCCTGGCCGCGGGTTGACTTCCAGCAATTTCGCCTCGTTGCCTGAAACGAGAAAATCGAATGAAACCAGTCCGACGAGTTGGAGCGGATTGATCAGGCTGAGGCAGGCGTCAATCAGGCGTGCCTCGAGGTCGGCATCGATTTCTTCCGCACTGACTGACCCGCCATACCGGAACGGTTCTCGACCGCGCGGCGCACTCCAGGATCGTGAAAAAGCAAATGCTGTGCCGGATACTCCCGTAATGGCGAGCGCCGAGATCGTGACGCCTTCCAATTCCCTCTGGAAATAACGATGGGGTGATGCAGAGACCGTTTTTCCTTCAGCAAGCCGGCGGATGTGCCGCCCGCCACACGCCCCGATTCGCTTCGAAAGCCAGCCCAATGGATTTCGGGGTGGCGAAAACGATATTGCCGGGTGCTCGATACCGAGTTCTGACAGCAGGCCAAAAAAAAGCTTTGGGTCTTTAGCTCGCGCCAGCGCTTCCGCCCCGCATCCAGCAAGTGAATAATGATTCGCCAATTCCGCGACAAGTTTAGGACTGTCCTCAAAGCCCGGCCCGAGGACCAAGCCGATTGGTTCGCCGCCGGTGTCCGGTGTCAAATCGTCAAGGACCGGCAACAACTCAGATTTGCGGAACCCGTTGCGCAGGACACCCGGTAGCGTCGTAATACCCTCCGAAAGTATGCGGGTATCTTCGTCGCCGAAAGCATCAACGACATATGGGAGAAATCCCGCACGCCGCGCGGACGCGGCAAGCGCACGCCCGGACAACGCGGCAATCAGGATCGGCTGGCCGCTCAAGCGACAAACGACCGCGCGAGTTTGAAGGCGTCGCGGAAGTCGAGATGGAGCGCTTCGGAGTCGTTGAGCATGCGCGTAAACAGTCCAGCCTGCGTTTTGTACTTGATATCGCCGATAGCGAGGGGCCCGACACCGGATGTCCGCGTGCAGCCTGGAAGGACGTCGCCGTTCATGAAGAGGTCCATGCCTTCGACGCCCGGGGGTGGAACGGCGTTGACGTCGGCAGTAACAAGCAAATTCTTCGCCGATTGAAGCTCCGCAGTGCTCAGCACCTGCACGCCAGCAGCGGCGGCTGCAAACACAACCTCGGCGTCGGCTACAATTGCCGCCTTCTTCTCTGGCGTGTCTCCGGGCACTGGTTCCATATCGACCCCGAACCGTTCCTTGGCAGCTTCCGCGGCCTTAAAGACACGTTCGACGCCACGGTGGGCCACCATCTTAACTTTCGCGCCTTCCAAAGCAGCGATTACAGCTGAAGCAAAACCGACGACTCCAGTCGCACCGAAAATAGTGACGTTGATCCCGTCCCATCCACGGTTGTGCTTTTCTTTAAGAACCTTTTCGACGCACGCCACCATTCCTGCAGCAGTCGTGAACGAACCCGCGGGGTCCGCGAAGGTCGAGACCTGAAACGGCGGCACCAAAGCGTCTTTGGCAGATTGAATCATGTCGAGAGCTTGGATCGCGTCTTTACCGCCGAAGAAGAATCCGGTCCGGCGGCCATAGTCGGGGGGGCGCGAGAAAATAGCGTCTTGAACCAGCCCGGTGATTTCGCTGCCTTCAACGTTGATGTACGGGATGATCACCTTGAATCCGGCATCTGCAGCCATATTCACGTCGAATGGGCTAACGTGCTTTTGCGGAGACAGCATGTGAAGGATAGGGGTCGGTTGGCTCATCGAGTTCTCCTTGGCGGCATTTTATTGATTTGAGAGGCGTGCGAACGCCCTGTCTCCGCGCCGGTTATAAATTGAGGCTGTTGCAACTGGCCAGAGTGTTCTTCCACGAAAGTCAAAATGGTCGCGCTTGGGCTATCCGTTCGGGTAGTAAATATTCGCGCCATGGTTGCGCCCACGGGCGACAATCAGGCTCAAACCCATTGCCATTGAGTCAGCTCGAAGTTCATTGACGATTTTGAGAGCCATTTTGTTTGATGGCACGAATGCAAATCCGGTCGGTCCCCAAGAGCTTTGTCCGATTCCGACAGCCCCAACCGCGGCCATGCGCTGCACCAACTCGGCCACGTCATCGCTCGACCAAATCCCGCCACCTTGCTCGCTGGCAAAATACTGGCCGTTGATTCGCTGCACTTCGGAAACGGCAGCACCAAACGCGTCGATATTGCCTTCGGCCAGAGCCGGCAGCATCTGCATCAATGTCACGCGGCATAGCTCAGCGCTGACGGCATCGGTCATCGGCGCGAGATTTTCGAAGGCTTCGACCTCGCGACGACCATGCACCCCCATATTGCGCGGATCGAGTACGAGCAGGATGCGCCATGCGCTTGGAAAGACGGCCCGCGCTACAACGGGCGGTGCATTGTCAGATTCGCCACGACCACCGTCGACGACGAACCCGCCTCCCTCAAATGCCGCCATACCTATAGCCGAGCGGGCCCCGCGGTTCTGCATCTCCGCCAGCGCGCGCAGTTCCGTTTCGAGGCCTTCCAGCGCTGCGAGCGCGCCGCCGACCGCCATTGCGAGCTGCGTTCCCGAGCCGAGTCCAGCGTGGGCGGGGATGGATTGAGTAATTCGCAGCCGGTAGCAGCTATCCAGCTTCAAAAGTGCTTTGAAGCTCTCAAGCGCGCGCTGGGCGCGCGCCTGCTCGGCGCCCTCCACCAGATCGCTTTTCGACCGCTCTAAGGTTAATTCTGTTGCCGGCTGATCGATGGCTAGACCCAGCGAGCCGAAATTCCGGCCAAGGGAGCCGTTGAGGTCGAGGAACCCCAGGTGAAGCCGAGCCGGCGCAGACACTCGAACAGCCGTACCCCCGGCCTGGGCCGGGTGCGGCGTCGCGAGTGACGGGTCGGAATTCAAGGGCGTTTGCCTCTTTGCAGTTGTGGCGTAGGTTGATGACGAGAACGATGCCAATGTTCAACAATCAGGCTGAGAGAGCAACATGAGCGATC
>JAJFHK010000465.1 GCA_021775655.1 Filomicrobium sp.
GTCAGGGAAATCGAAATGTCGAGCCCTATCCGTGCATTTTCCCGTGAGGTTTGTTGCCTTAAAGGCCCGTTAACTTTGGAATTAGCGTTCAGTGTTCAGGCAAGGGCCTTAATATAGTCGAGTGACAACTGGCCAGGCACAACGGTGATCGGAATTGGGAATGCGCCAGCTGCCTTGCTGCCAACCAGGGTTGATACGAGCGGTCCCGGTCCCTTCGGATCGGTCGATGCTCCCAGCACCATGATTCCGATATCCTCGTCCTCGTCGATCGTATCCATTATGGTATCGACCTTGGAACCCTCCTTTATGACGTCTTCGGATTGAACCGATTCGAATCCTACCTGGTTCAGTTTGCGGCGATGTAGACGGAACAGCGCCTTGGCCTTGTTGGTTTCTTCTTCGATGTGAATCTGGCGAACGCCCATCCAGTGCTGATAACCCTGTGGCTCGATGACGTAGAGCAGCACAAGTGATCCTCCGGTGTGGGCAGCTCGGCTGGCAGCGAAGTAGACAGCAGACTCGACTTCGGGAGCTTCATCAACGATGAGCAGAAACTTCCGCTGATGACCGGCCTCGAAGGAACGACGGGGTTTCATATTCGGCACGCCAATTCTCGCAAGCTATAGAGTCGCCACCGCTCGCGAGGTGCGGCGCATGGCGAAGTTGGACAGGGATTGTCCATGAAGGACCGGTTCGTGTCCATGGTTAAGACGCCGACCGGATAAGACCAACAATATCCTTGACTTCTCCCAGAATCGGGTCGGCAATATTATGTGCACGTCCTGCACCGTCGGCGAGAACGCGGTCGATCTCGGCTGGGTCGGCCATTAGCCGGCGTGTCTCGTCGGCGATCGGTCCGATTCGTTCGACGCACAAATCGGCCAGAGCTGGCTTGAATTCAGAAAATTGCCGGCCTCCGAATTCTGAGAGGACATCTGATTTGGCGGTGCCGGACAGGGCAGCATAAATGCCGACGAGATTTTCAGCTTCGGGTCGCCCGGAAAGACCTTCGATCTCGCTGGGCAGCGCTTCCGGATCGGTTTTCGCCTTGCGAATCTTCTTGGCGATCAAATCCGTGTCGTCAGTCAGATTGACGCGCGAGAGGTCGGAAGGCTCAGATTTCGACATTTTGCGCGACCCATCGCGCAGTGACATGACGCGGGTCGCCGGGCCAACAATGACCGGCTCCGGAAGTGGAAAGAATTCACCGTCGTCATAGCCGGCGGAGCGGATGGCATCGCTAAAGTCGTTGTTAAACTTTTGAGCGATGTCGCGGGACAATTCGAGATGCTGCTTTTGATCCTCGCCGACCGGGACGTGCGTTGCGCGGTAGGCAAGAATGTCGGCTGCCATCAGGTTCGGATAGGCGTACAGGCCGACGGATGCAGCCTCGCGGTCCTTGCCGGCCTTCTCCTTGAATTGCGTCATGCGGTTCAGCCATCCAAGCCGTGCTACACAGTTGAAAACCCATGCGAGTTCAGCGTGTGCGGAAACCTGACTCTGGTTGAAAAGGACGCTTTTCTTTGGGTCGAGACCGGCAGCGATATAGGCGGCGGTGACTTGCCGGATCGCCTGGCGCAATTCTGCAGGATCCTGCCAGACGGTAATCGCGTGCAAATCTACGACGCAGTAGATGCATTCGTGGGTCTTTTGCAGATCGATCCACTTCAGCATAGCGCCAAGATAGTTTCCAAGATGCAGGCTTCCGGTGGGCTGCATGCCTGAAAAAACGCGTTCCTTGAACTTCATGGAGGATGGTTCCCCGAGGCTGCGCATCAACTTCAAAGAGAAGTGCGTTTACGGCCTGTTGGCAGTTTGAATCAGCAGCGGGTTATGGCCCGTCAACGCAAGACACGCAAGGTGGAACCATTCGAGATCCAGACAAGCGAATGGTCCGAGAGCGGTTGCTCCCGGACCATTCAGACGCACAACAAAAGGCGTCGAAAGAGGGGCTAAGCGTGTGGTGAGGGGCCACATGCCGCTTTAGGGGGAGCGGTTCGCCGACGCCTCCTCTTTGATGAAAAAGACTGTAACCGCAGTCAGATTAAGAAGCGGTTTCCAAGCGCGCCATTTTGAGAGAATTTTTTGCCTGTGTATTTTCAGGTTGCATCGCCACCGCCGCGATCACGTGCGAATCTGCCGCAACTGACTCAAACTGAAAACACCGGTGGCAAAGATCAGCGAGAAGAAAACCACCCCACCGAGAGCGACAAGTGCAGCAAGGGCTGCGGCCTGGATTGGGAGTGCAGCCGCGCTCGCCATGTAGGGTGCGAGCAGTGGTAAGGAGAACCAAATCGCCGCGCCCATTACGAGGCTTGAAAGTAAAATCAGCGGCAGATTTCGTAGGAGGCGCCGATCGATGGCAAAATCTCTGCTACGCGTTAGAGCGGCCCACAAGAGTAGCGCATTGACCCACCCAGCAATTGACGTGGCGAGTGCTATGCCAACGTGGGGCGGATGACCCATCTCCTTGAACAGATAGAACAGCGTCAGCGACCCGATGACATTGACGACCATGTTAACAGCGGCAAAGCGCATCGGTGTTTTGGTGTCTTCGCGAGCAAAGTAGGCTGGCTGGAATACTTTAATCAGGACAAACGCGGGGAGGCCAATGGCAAATGCTGAGAGCGCCAGCGAGGTTGCATTGGTATCGGCGGCAGTGAAGGCGCCGCGTTCGAACAGGACCCGCACAATCGGTTCTGCGGCAATCGTCAAAGCGACGGCTGCTGGCAATGTGAGCAGAAGTGCGAACTCAAGCGAGCGGTTTTGGCTGTCCATCGCACTTTCGCGGTCGCCGGCTCGAAGCTTGCGTGCGAGGTCTGGGAGTAGGACGACTCCGATTGCGACGCCGACAATACCCAGAGGAAGCTGATACAGGCGGTCGGCATAGTAGAGGTAGGATACCGCGCCAGCCTGAAGAGAAGCGATGATCGTACCAACGACTATGTTGATTTGAGTGATACCTCCAGCCAGCACGCCGGGAATACCGAGTTCCACAAGCCGCTTAACGCCGGGCGTATAGCGCGGCCATCGAAACGACAGTTTAAGCCCAGCGCGGCGGACGGCAAACCACAGCATTAAGAGCTGGGCAACGCCCGCTACAGTGACACCGATGGCGAGTATGATCCCCGCACCAAAGCGCTGAGCAAAGCCAAGCCAGATTGCCAACGAAATTGCTGCAATCAAAATTACGTTCAGAAGGATCGGCGCAGCGGCCGCCGCCCAGAAACGGTTGAGTGAATTCAACACGCCGGACAAAAGCGCAACCAGCGACATACATAACAGATATGGAAAGGTGACTTGCGAAAGTAGGACGGCAAGATCGTATTTTGCCGGATCCTCGCTGAAGCCCGGCGCCAAGATCAGCATCAGCCACGGCATCGCCGCCATCATAACGATCGAGAACGCAATCAGTGTCGTGGCAAGCACCGACATTGCCTCCTCGGCAAAACGGTGCGCTTGCCCCTCGCCTTCGCCTTCCAAGCGCCGAGCGAAAAGTGGCACAAAAGCAGCATTGAACGCGCCCTCACCGAACAGGCGGCGAAACAGGTTGGGGAAACGGAAGGCGACAAAGAACGCATCTGCAACGACGCCGGAGCCAAGGGCTGCGGCAATCAGGATGTCCCGGACGAACCCGAGCAGCCGGCTGACCATCGTTAGGCCGCCGACCGTTGCGAAGGCGCGATAGAGCATAGGACGCCGATAGCCTCAAAGGTGGTGAGTCGCAAGCGCTTGTTGTGAGCGAGAACCTTGCTCAAGTCGTGACTTAATCTGTCTGCGGACTCGCGGCGGGCTAGTTTTCATCGTCGACCGCGAGAATTTTCCCCAAACGTTTG
>JAJFHK010000466.1 GCA_021775655.1 Filomicrobium sp.
GTCATGGAAGAACGTCATCCGCCGCCAGTTCGGTCATCAGATCTCGAGTTCGACACGTGACCGAGACCGCGCAGTTGCAACAACCGCAGGCGACGACAAGACCGAACTCACCGTGCAGCGCATCACGCTTCTCTACGACAAAAATCTCGGACAGGGTGGCTTGGCTCGTCGGTTGAACGAAGCAAGCCAATTGCGCAAAAAGTTCACCGGCTGCACATCGACCAGCACAATCGCGAAATCAGCGGGCGGCGCCCGCTTTTCAAACCTCGGTCCGACGGAAGCCGGCCAAATTCCTGAACCTACCCGTACGCTACTGATAAATGCAAGCGACGGTGAAATGCTGCCGGCAAGCGTCGGCAGCAATGGCGTTGAGCTCTGGGTCTTGTGTGGGCGCAAAACTGTCGGCGCCGACGATGCCAAGCGCGATGCAGCCAAGGAGGATTTACGCCAGCGTGAATTCCAAGTCCTCGCCGAGCGCCATCTCAACGACCTGCGCCAGGACGCCCATATCGAGTACCGCTGAGTGGCTCAAGTAGTCGCCTCGCCAGACATGATGATGAGCACCAGACCTATGAAGCCGCTGGCTCTCACGATGGGGGACCCCGCCGGTATCGGCCCGGATATCACATTGGCGGCGTGGACCAAGCGCGAAACCCATCAGCTCCCGCCATTCGCAGCTTATGCCTGTCCCGAATGCCTCGCTGCACGCGCAACGCTGCTTGGACTGTCAGCTCCCATCGCCATTCTAGAACGGGTTGAAGACGCCGCCCGATACTTTGACACGGCTATTCCCGTGATCCCCATTGCATTGCGTACCCATGCAAAGCCAGGCATGCCTGACCCTGCCAACGCTGCTGGTGTACTTTCTTCAATCGAGCAAGCCGTCGCAGCTACTACGGAAGGCAAAACATCGGCGGTTGTGACGAACCCCATCGCCAAATCGGTCCTCTACAAATCCGGTTTCAATCATCCAGGACACACCGAATATTTGGCAACTCTCGCAGAACTCCAAGACCCTACGGCACAGCATATTCCCGTCATGATGCTGGCCTGCGATGAGTTGCGTGTCGTACCTTTGACAATCCACATACCGTTGGCAAACGTCCAAACGGCCATCAACCCGGCGCTCATCGAAAGCACTGTTCGTATTCTCGACCGCGCCCTGAAGGAAGATTTCGCCCTTCCCCAACCGCGCATTGCCGTCGCCGGACTGAACCCTCACGCCGGAGAAGACGGCGCACTCGGCCGCGAAGAAATAGAGATCATCGAGCCAGCCCTCGAAAGATTGCGCAGCAATGGTTTCGACATTACCGGGCCTCACCCGGCCGACACCATGTTCCATGCCGCTGCCCGAACGCGCTATGACGTAGCCATCGCGATGTATCATGACCAGGCACTAATCCCGATCAAGACGCTTGCCTTCGATCGCGGCGTAAACATCACGCTCGGGCTGCCGTTTGTGCGTACTTCACCCGACCACGGCACCGCCTTTGACATCGCCGGCAGCGGAAAGGCTTCACCCGAAAGCCTGATCGAGGCCCTCAAGCTCGCTGCGACTATGTCCGAGCGGCGAAGTACGGCACGTTCAGTATGACATCAGCTCCTGTTTTCCCCGATGACGAAAACGAGGATGACTTGGTCGGGTCCAATCTTGATGATCAGCAATCCAACTCCACCGTGGACCACGACCCGCTCCCACCGCTTCGCGAAGTTATCCGCCGGTACAGTCTCGACGCACGCAAAACTCTGAGCCAGAATTTCATCCTGGATCTCAATCTCACCCGCCGCATTGCTCGCACCGCTGGGCCCTTGAGTGGCAACACGGTTGTGGAGATTGGACCAGGCCCTGGCGGTCTGACGCGCGGGCTCCTCATGGAGGGAGCAGAACGCGTTATCGCCATCGAACGCGATGAACGTTGCGAGCCGGCATTGCGCGACATTGCCGAGGTTTATCCAGGCAGCATTGAAATTCATTTAGGCGACGCTCTTGAAGTCGACTGGCCTGCGCTCATCGGCAACCATCCGGGCGAAATAATTATTGTCGCCAACCTTCCCTACGCAATTGCAACCAGCCTCCTCGTTGGCTGGCTCGAAATCGAACCTTGGCCGCCTTGGTTCTCCCGTATGGCTCTGATGTTTCAGAAGGAAGTCGCAGATCGAATCGTCGCATTGCCGCGCTCGAAGGCCTATGGCCGGCTAGCCGTGCTCTCCCAATGGCGAACGCAGCCTGAGATTGTTCTGCGCCTCAAACCCGAAGCATTCACGCCGTCACCGAAAGTTTCATCGTCTGTCGTACTGTTCACGCCGCGCGCGGATCGGCAACCCGCAGTTTCCGTCAAAACATTGGCGCGCGTAACTGCGGCAGCCTTTGGCCAACGCCGCAAAATGCTCCGGCAGAGCCTCAAGGCGCTAACCCCGATGCCGGAGCTTCTCCTAGGGAAATGCCAAATCGACCCTCAATCCCGAGCAGAAGAATTGACGGTTCATCAGTTCGCGCAATTGGCCGCCGCGTTCGACAGCGAATCCAATTGACAAGGATTGGCCGAGCTTAAGCACACCTGTCAGTCGAGTTCCCCTTGTAGCTCCGCGATAAAAGCCGAGAGCCCGGTACGCCGGGAACTTTTCAGGCGCTCTGCCGATAGCACTGCGTGCAGTTGCGCCAAGCTGTCATCTACGTCCTCGTTGACGATCGCATAGTCGTACTCTTCCCAGTGACTGATTTCATCGGCAGCCTGCGCCATCCGAGTGGCAACCACCTCTTGGCTATCTTGATTGCGAGTCATCAACCGCTTCTCTAGTGAGTCTGCGTTGGGAGGCAGGATGAATACACGGATCACATCTTGAGGCAGGCAGCGCGCCAGCTCGCGCGCGCCCTGCCAATCCACATCAAACAGCATGTCCTGCCCCGTCGACAAAGCGCTCTCAACTTTATCGCGCGGAGTTCCATAGAAATTTCCGAACACCTCCGCCCATTCAAGCAACCCCCCATCATCGCGCATCTGTTTGAAACGAGATTGATCGACAAACCAGTAGTCCTGACCATCGATCTCACCGGGACGCGGTGGTCGCGTCGTCACAGAAACCGATACTTGCAAGTCATCGCCTTCAGCTTCCAGCATGCGGCGCGCAAGTGTCGTCTTCCCAGCTCCCGACGGCGACGACAAGACCAGAAGCAAGCCACGTCGCGCAATTCTCCCTGAAGCTTCCAACATCCACTTACTCCAGGTTCTGAACTTGCTCACGCATCTGGTCGATCTTCACCTTGAGCGCCAGACCGGCTTCGGTGATCGCGGTGTCGATGGACTTGGAACACAGCGTATTTGCTTCCCGCTGGAATTCCTGCGCGAGGAAATCCAACTTTCGCCCGATCGCACCACCTTCATTGAGGAGGTCACGACCAGCGGACACGTGTGCCTTTAGCCTCTTGAGTTCTTCCTCGACGTCGGCACGGTTTGCAATCAACACCGCTTCTTGATGCAACCTGTCGGGTTCAAACTTCTGATCGGTACCGATCAAACGCGCCACTTGCTCGCCAATCCGGACCTTTATCGCATCTACGCTGCGGGACGGCGAAGCTTCAACCACGCCCGTCAGTCGTTCAATTTCATCTATCTGCTCGGCAACGACGATCTTCAAGCGTTCTCCTTCGCCCTTTCGCGCACTATCAAGTTCTTTGAGCGCACGGGAGAAATCCGCAAGCAACATGTCACCGTCCTGCACAGCAAGTGCTCCACCTGCCTCAAGATCAGCGATCTCCAACACACCGCGAAGCCCAAGCAACGAAGCCGTATCTGGCATCGTTCCACCGGTGAGTTCAGTGGCGCGCAGTGCTGCATTCACCACCTGCTGCAGCACGGTTTCATTAAGTCGGACTTCGACGGCGCCCTGCTGGCGCGTCATCGTCAAGGAAGCATGCACTGTGCCGCGAGTGAACCGCTGCGCGGCTAATGCCCGTAGCTTCGGCTCCAATAGTTCAAGTCCTGGAGGCACCCGCAATCGAAGATCGAAGCCCTTGCCGTTAACACTGCGCAGTTCCCAAAACCACGAGGCGGCCTCGTCTGCGCCTTCAGTCCGAGCAAACCCGGTCATGCTGGAAACGGCCATGGTAAAGACCCCTGTTCTTAGAAACTGACGTCTCATGCGTCATTGAAAATGTTCGCGCATAACGGCGGAAGTAATCCGCCATCGCAATCAACTACGACAACTGGAATCAAACGACAAATGGATTGAACAAGAGGATGCCGAACCGCAGGGAATTTTTATCGATCAGCGAGGCTTACGTTGCGGCAGCGGCATGTCGCCAATGTTCGCTACTGGCGCAGGCGTCGTCGCAACGGGACTCTGTGCGACCTCTGAGTCAGTTCGGACCGCCGACGCTCCAGCAGGAGTTTCCGATGCGACGACCGCGGCGTCTTGTTCCCCAACAGCCACCGCTGTTCCAGGCGGCGGGGCACTTGGAACAGTAGCTACCGGACTTGCCGCAGCTTTTTCGGCAGCTGCCTTCAAACGTGCTCTTTCAATCTTCCGCCACTTGGCGACTGCCGCGTTGTGCTGTGCCAATGTTTCCGAAAACGCATGACCTCCTGTGCCATCCGCCACGAAGTAAAGTGCATTGGTCGCTGCTGGATTGAGCACCGCAAGAATCGCTTCTCGACCTGGGTTGCATATGGGCGTTGGTGGCAATCCATTGATTGTATAGGTGTTGTAAGCTGTTTTACTTTGGATGTCTGACTTCAGGATTGGCCGCCCGAGGCTGCCGCGTCCACCAACCAGGCCATAAATAATGGTCGGGTCCGATTGCAGCCTCATCCCTTTGCGCAACCGGTTCATGAACACTGCCGCCGTCAGAGCTCGCTCTTCGGCGACCGCGGTTTCTTTCTCGACGATCGAAGCCAAAATGACCGCTTCTTCAAGGCTGTTGATCGGCAAACCCTCTTGGCGTTTCTCCCACAGACCGTTCAAGAATTCCTGTTGCGCCTGCGCCATCCGATCCAAAATTGCCTGCCGGTCCGTATCCCGTGAATATGGATAAGTGTCAGGCAACAGCGAGCCTTCGAGAGGGATTGAAGAAATCTCACCGGTGAGATTTTCGTCCTGCTGTAGCCGCGCCACGGCCTGCTGACTGGTCAGTCCTTCTGGAACCGTAATCTTGTATTGAACTGACTTGCCTTCGACTAATGTGCCAAGCACATCTTCCATACTGGCGTGGGCTACAACTTCAAACTCGCCAGCTTTCATATCGAGGCGGTCACCATTGAGTGTCGATCGCACGAGATGATTGACGATAAACACCCAACGATTGCCTATGATGCCTTCGCGCTCAAGGCGTTCGGCGATCTCAAGGCGGCCTTCGCCACGCGGAATGATGATTGTCCGGTCTTCTTGCAGAGGACCAGCCGCAGCAAATTGAGATTGGACAACGAACACGACCGCTCCAAACCCACCAAGCACTAGAAACAGAGCCGTCAAAATACTGCTGAAGAATCGTATCCACCTGCTCAAAATACCTGACTCACGGCGACGGCGGCGACCTTTTGGGCGGGCCGGTGCACGTGAAGGTTCGAGCATCTCCGCTGGACTGCGCGGACGGATTGCGCGATGCGATCCGGGAAGTTCGGGTTCAAATCTTCGCACGCTCATCGCAAATTCCTTCGCTGATCGTGGCTTCCTCCAGGCGGATGCCTCGGGCGAATCATATCTTCATGTAGAACATAACCTAGTGAACCACGCCCCATCGGCACAGCTGATCTAAAGGTTGTTCACGGTTGCTACGCTCCAGCAGCACGTCTTGGAATCTCCAAAACAGCAATGCTGCCAAAAATTCAGGGCGATTGGAGCGCGAAAATTCCGGCATCATAAAGGCGTCGCACCAAGGCGTCGCACACCAATGCGGAATAGCTCCCGCCGGTCACGCGACGCGCTGTAAAATCAGCGAAGCGTTGGTCCCGCCGAAACCAAATGAATTCGTGAGAACAGTATTGATTTCAATCTCATGCTTAGTTTTCGGCACGAGATTTATGGCTGTGTCGACCGACGGATTCTCAAGATTCAGCGTCGGTGGCGCGACATTGTCCCGAATAGCAAGAGCCGAGAATATGGCTTCAACCGCCCCGGCCGCACCAAGCAGGTGCCCGATCGCGGATTTTGTCGATGACATACACAGTTTTGCCGCAGTATTCCCGAACAGGCGCTCGACCGCACCGAGTTCGATTTCATCGCCCATCGGCGTCGAGGTCCCGTGGGCGTTGATGTAGTCAATGTCGCTGAGTTCGATTCCCGCCCGCTTCACGGCAGCCTGCATGCACCGGTACGCGCCATCCCCGTTTTCCTGTGGCGCTGTGATATGGAACGCGTCACCAGAAAGTCCGTATCCGATCACCTCCGCGTATATATTGGCCCCACGAGCTTTTGCATGTTCGTAATCCTCAAGCACCACGATACCCGCGCCTTCGCCGATGACGAACCCGTCGCGGTCTTTATCATAGGGTCTCGAAGCCCTTTGCGGATCGTCATTGAAGCCGGTAGACAGCGCTCGGCAAGCCGCAAACCCCGCTAGCGCGATGCGACAGATCGGGCTTTCAGTGCCGCCCGCGACCATCACATCGGCATCCCCGTATTGGATCATCCTGGATGCATCACCAATCGCGTGTGAACCCGTCGAGCACGCTGTGACCACCGCGTGGTTTGGCCCCTTCAATTTATGCCGAATGGATACATAACCAGAGGCAAGGTTGATCAGACGCCCGGGAATAAAGAATGGGCTAATTCGCCTGGGCCCCTTCTCCTTCAATAGAATCGAAGTATCGGCAATACCGCTCAATCCACCAATACCCGAACCAATCAGAACACCGGTTCGTTCCTGCTTTTCGACCGTGTCGGCCTTATAGCCGGAATCTTCGAGGGCCTGATCAGCCGCAGCAAGGGCGTAGGTGATAAACGCATCGACCTTGCGCTGCTCCTTTGGTTCCATCCAGTCATCCGGATTGAATAAACCCTCCGAAGTTTCTCCTCGCGGAACAAAGCAAGCGATCTGCGAGGCGATATCATTGACCTCGAATTCTTCGACGCGGCGCGCGCCGTTTTTACCTTCCAGCAGTCGGCCCCAGCTTGCTTCCACGCCGCAACCAAGCGGAGTGACAAGTCCCAACCCTGTAATGACAACGCGCCGCATGGCTTCATTCCCTGTCCGTGTAGCTCGACCTCGGAACGATGAAGCGCTCCTTGCCGATCAGAGATTGACCGAACCCATTATAGTTCGCCAAAACGCCTGAAGCCGCGCGGTCACGCACGGCATCAAACAAGGGTTCCAGTCCGCAAGCATTCTGACGGCCCCTATTGGTGTCCGTCACCCCCGGTATGCCCGATTGCACTCGACGCCTCAATCAGGCGGCGTTCGCATTCTTTTCGAGGAACTTGACGGCATCTCCGACGGTCAGAATGTGCTCGGCGGCATCATCTGGTATTTCGCAGCCAAACTCTTCTTCAAAAGCCATGACCAGCTCGACGGTATCGAGGCTGTCAGCGCCAAGGTCGTCGATAAAGCTTGCCGATTCCGATACCTTTTCGGCCTCGACTCCGAGATGCTCGACAACAATTTTTTTCACGCGCTCTGCGACTTCGCTCATTTTATTTTCGTCCTCTTCTAGCTTGACGATACGCGGAAACCGGATGGCCCCGACAAATTCTTCTTTCTTCCCTCGCTCCCCGATCAGCCGACCTGCAGAGCGCAACCCGTTTCAAGGCGGCCGTGAGTGAGTGGGCTTGCGGGCATTCCTACCGGCTGATGGTCCGAAGCCCTTAATCTTTGGGGCTCAGAGCCGGTAGAGCGAAGGCTCGTTAACACACTTCATCAGGCTTGGCCAGTTGCCGTCAGCGGCAGCTACAGTAGCTACCAACGGGTCTGGTGAACTGCCTTCCCACCACTCATTGTGTGAGCGAGAGGCAGTTCGAATTCCGCTACACCATGGCCATTCCGCCGTTGATGTGCAGTGTCTGTCCAGTTAGATAACCCCCCGCATCACTTGCCAGATATAGCGCACCTGCAGCAATTTCGTCTGCTTCGCCGAAACGCTGGGTCGGGATCATCTTGGAAATCTCTTCGGTCTGTTTCTCGTTCAGAGCAGCCGTCATCTCTGTTTTGATAAATCCCGGCGCAATGCAATTTGCCGTAATACCGCGTGACGCGACTTCACGCGCCAGCGACTTGGTCATACCAATCATTCCTGCCTTGGACGCTGAATAGTTACCTTGACCGGGGTTTCCGAACACTCCGGAGACAGATGAAATATTGATGATGCGACCAAATCCAGAACGATTACGCATCATATGCCGCGCGGCAGCCCGCATCAGCATGAAAGTCGCAGTGAGATTGACGGCGATCACGTCATCCCATTCACCGTCCTTCATTACCATGAAGAGGTTATCGCGCGTCATGCCGGCATTGTTCACAATGATGTCGAGACGGCCCATCGCGCCCACTGCATCATCGATCAACTTTGCAACTTGCTCCCTATTCGCCAAATCACATGGAACAACATGCACGCGGTCACCAAGCTCTGCCGCCAGAGCGTCCAGCTTGTCTTTTCGCCTGCCAGAAATAGCAACGCTCGCTCCAGCCTTGTGGAATGCCCTGGCTATGGCTTCCCCGATGCCTCCGGTGGCCCCGGTAACGAGGGCATTTTTATCTGTTAAATCAAACATTTTTCTCATGTAGTTCCTCTCAGCGGCCGATACTGTCAATGCGCAAGCCTAGCTCGTCAGCGCTGATAATTGAGCCGCAATATCTTCAGGCGTGCCAATACTCGCAGCATTCAGATCCTTGGCCGTCCGCTTTACAAGCCCGGCAAGTACCTTGCCCGAACCAATCTCATAAACGTCCGTTATCCCCGCCGCTGTCATCTGGAGAACACTCTCGCGCCAACGCACTGTGCCCGTCACCTGCTCGACCAGCCTTTTAGCAATTTCCGCCGGATCGGAAATCGGCCCCGCAACAACGTTGGCCACGACCGGCACTGTCGGCTTGTGCATTGTCACCTTCGACAATGCCTCCGCCATGGCGTCAGCGGCAGGTTGCATAAGCGCACAGTGGAATGGCGCTGAAACGGGTAGCGCAACAGCGCGGCGAACTCCGTGGGTTTTGGCAATTTCAGGCACGCGTTCGAGTGCAGTTTTCTCGCCGGACAAAACGACTTGCGCAGGATCATTGTCATTGGCCACCTGACAAACTTCGCCCTGGGCGGCTTCTGCTGCAATTTTTTCAGCAACCTCCAGGCTCGCACCAAGCAGCGCGACCATCGCCCCTTTTCCCACCGGCACAGCGGCTTGCATTGCTTCACCCCGCAGACGCAATAGTTTCGCGGTATCCGAGATGGACAGCGCACCGGCTGCCGCAAGGGCTGAATATTCGCCTAGCGAGTGTCCTGCGACATACTTAACCCGGTCGGCCAGAACAAATCCGTGTTCGGATTCAAGCACCCGCATTACGGCCATGGAAGCCGCCATCAGCGCCGGTTGAGCATTCCGGGTCAGTGTAAGAGTGTCCTTTGGACCATCCCACATGATGGTTGAAAGCTTCTCACCCAGAGCCGCATCGACCTCATCGAAAACGGCCTTTGCGCTGGGGAACTCCTTGGCCAGAGCCTGCCCCATACCCACGTCCTGGCTACCTTGTCCGGGAAAAACGAATGCCGTGCTCATTGCGTCCTGACGATGCGATAAATTTCTGAAGTTGGATTGGTGGCAGCGGCAAGAGCACAGCTTCGCGCTCCAAGTCAAGCTCGCATCCACCACTAAAGCAGCATTGGGCGCAATCTCCATTGCGCCTTCCTTAGGTCCAAAATCCAACAAACGCGACGCAAAGGCCGTCGAGTACAACCCAATTTCACTTGCTTAGGAAACAAATCGAGCTATAAAGCCCCCTTCCCGTCCGGTTGGAGGCTGAACGGAAGGCCATGTTCGCATGGCTAGCGCGGTCCATATGGACCGACTTCCCGTGTCTCCGCTCTCGTGGGTATCCTGGTGGGCCTTTCTCCGCTTTCTGCTTCTTCCAGGCAGCAGCGTCCAGGCTCGCAAGGGGCTATGCGCCGGGCGAACAATTGGAACCGAAACGAAAGGCCACACGAATGCCGCTCTATGAGCATGTCTTTCTCGCGCGCCAGGACGCCTCGGGCGCCCAAGTCGAGCAACTCACCAAAGAATTCTCTGATATTCTTGAAGAAGCAGGCGGCAAAGTCGCCCGTTCGGAATATTGGGGCCTAAAAACGCTGGCTTACAAAATCAAAAAGTCTCGCAAAGCCCACTACACGATGCTCAACATCGACTCTCCGCCAGCCGCGCTTGAAGAGATGGAGCGCCGCATGCGTATCTCGACCGACATCATTCGCTTTATGTCGATCCGCGTCGATGGTCACGAGACCGAGCCTTCCGTCATGATGCGCAAGCAGGACCGTGACGATCGCGGACCGCGCGGCCCTCGTGGCGATCGCGGACCACGCGGTCCGAGGCCTGATCGTGGCGATCGCGGCCCGCGCCCGCCCCGCCCAGACCGCGAAGCACGCGACACTAACACGGCGGGAGGATAACCGATGTCAGCAGCTGCCCGCCGCCCATTCAATCGTCGCAGAAAGACGTGCCCGTTCTCTGGCGATAACGCACCGAAGATCGATTATAAAGACGTGCGTCTTCTGAGCCGTTACGTCTCCGAACGAGGCAAGATCGTACCGAGCCGCATCACTGCGGTATCGGCCAAACGACAACGCGAACTCGCGCGTGCCATCAAGCGCGCACGGTTCCTTGGCTTCCTGCCCTACGTGATCAAATAAGTGCATGCCGGCCAGCGTTTGTTTTGAATCGCGCTGGCCGGACTTCAATCTGGTTGGGACAAGAGCAACACCGTTGCCAAGTCTCTAACCGCGCCAACCGCGGGACAGCTTAATGGCAATGCATAAGAACTTTCTCGTCGGCACCGGTGCTGGATTAGTCTCTTTTGTTGCCCTTTTATCGGCAACAACAGGATCGCCGTTCCTCCAGTTCCTGATGTTTCTCATCGCACCCCTGCCGCTCTACCTGGCAGGCCTCGCTCTGGGCTGGAAGACAGCTGCTATCGGAGCTGTGACTGCCGGGGTTGGCATCGCGATACTCACGGGGCCGCTCGTCGGCCTCCTGACCGCCGGCTCCCAATTCGGCCCGCCAGTCCTTCTCACATATCTGGTGCTTCTCAATCGAGATGTCGCAGCGCCTGACGGAAAATCGGCCATCACTGAATGGTACCCGGTTGGCCGACTTGTTTTGTGGTGCGCCGCTCTAGCAACCATGCTGTCCGTGGTACTCCTCATGCTGCTCGGCAAAGACGCAGCTGAAGTCCAGGAAAACTTGTCAAAAATCCTGACCCAAGCCTTCGAACAGTTCCGCGCGCAATCAGCCGATGCGACACCTATTCCGGAAGATGATCTCGCCGGCATGGTCCAAGTTGCACTAGCGCTTCTACCAGCAGCCTCCGGCATGCTGATGACCATCATTCTTCTCTTGAACCTCTATGTCGCCGGCCGCGTTACGGAAGCCTCAGGCTACCTATCGCGCCCCTGGCCTGATCTCGCGGCGCTCACCTACCCTCCGATCACCCCCCTGATACTTGCCGCCAGTGTCGCCTTATCCGCTGTGTTGACGGGATTTGCCGGCATGACCGCCGCGGCCGCCG
>JAJFHK010000467.1 GCA_021775655.1 Filomicrobium sp.
GGTCAGGCCCTGGACCAGAACCTTGGTGTCTTTGTTGATCAGAATTGACATTATTCTCAGGCCCCCTTGATTGCGGCGACGATCTTCTGGGCGGCATCGTCGAGGTCATCTGCGGCGATGACGTTGAGGCCCGATTCGTTGATGATCTTCTTACCCAGCTCGACGTTTGTGCCTTCGAGGCGCACGACAAGCGGCACCTTCAGCCCTACTTCCTTGACGGCGGCGACGACACCTTCGCCAATCGTGTCACAGCGCATGATGCCGCCGAAGATGTTGACCAGGATGCCCTTCACCTTCGGGTCGGCGGTGATGATCTTGAAGGCTGCCGTCACCTTCTCCTTTGAAGCGCCGCCTCCGACATCTAGGAAGTTGGCGGGCTCTTCGCCGTAGAGCTTGATGATGTCCATCGTTGACATTGCGAGGCCGGCACCGTTGACCATGCAGCCGATGTTGCCGTCGAGGGCGACGTAGGCGAGATCGTGCTTGGAGGCTTCGATTTCTTTTTCGTCTTCTTCCGTGATGTCACGCAATTCGACGACGTCTGGGTGGCGGTATAAAGCGTTGTTGTCGAAGGAGACCTTGGCGTCGAGTACGCGCAAGTGCCCATCCTTCAGGACGACGAGCGGATTCACTTCAAGGAGCGCCATGTCCTTCTCTGTGAACGCCTTATAAAGTGTCGGGAATAAAGACTTGCCGTCCCCGGCGGTTGCGCCTTCGAGCTTTAATGCATCACAGAGTTGTTTGATGTCGGCATCTGTCACACCTGTTTCGGGATCGATTGCCACCGTAATGATCTTATCGGGCGTCTCTTCAGCAACTGTTTCAATATCCATGCCGCCTTCGGTCGAGACGACGAAGGCGGGGCGACCAACCGTGCGGTCGATCAGCATCGATAGATAGAGTTCGCGGTCGATTTCGGCGCCATCCTCGATGTAAAGGCGGTTGACCTGCTTGCCGCTCGCGCCAGTCTGCTTGGTGACGAGGGTCTTGCCGAACATCTCTTTGGCATTGGCTATGGCCTCATCCGCAGAGAAGCTGACGCGGACGCCACCCTTCGCGTCTTCGGGGAGTTCCTTGAACTTACCCTTGCCGCGGCCACCGGCGTGAATCTGGCTCTTGACCACGTAGACTGGACCCGGCAGCGATTTCACGGCCGTTTCGATATCGTCAGGGGAGAGGACCGGGGCGCCTTCGGAAACCGATGCACCGAAGCTCTTCAAGACCTGCTTGGCCTGATATTCGTGAATATTCATCGTCTCACCACCGTTCTCTCGAATTACCCAAAAGCGAAATATTTGCCGCGCGCCTGGAATTCAGCACGGACCGTTGGCTGGTGCCGGCCTGCCGCCGAAGAAGCCCCACCGCCCTTCAATACCCTCTGGCATACAATATGCCAATAGCTATGTTTCTGGCTTCGGCTGGACGGTTGCTGGGCTTAGAAGTGAGAACGGCGTGCCTAGGCAGCACACCGTCCGTGAAATCCTCAGGCCTCGCCAAGATTGGGAGCGATGCGGTTGCAGGCGTCGACCAGCGACTTCACCGATTCAACTGACTTCATCAGCATGGCGCGCTCGGAGCCGTTGAGGTCGATCTCGACGATGCGTTCGGCACCGCCAGCACCGATAACGCATGGCACGCCAACATAAAGTCCTTTCACACCATATTCGCCGTTGAGGTATGCCGCGCACGGCAGGACACGCTTCTTGTCCTTGAGGTAACTATCGGCCATCTCGATCGCGGAGGCTGCTGGTGCGTAGTAGGCCGAGCCGTTCTTGAGGAGGGCAACGATCTCGCCACCGCCCTTGCGCGTGCGCTCAACCATGGCGTCAAGGCGATCCTGCTTCATCCAACCCATCCGTACGAGATCAGGCAACGGGATTCCAGCAACCGTCGAATAGCGAACGAGAGGCACCATGTCGTCACCATGTCCGCCGAGCACGAATGCGGATACGTCTTCGACGGAAACCTGCAATTCGGACGCGAGGAAGTGGCGGAAGCGGGAGGCGTCAAGCACACCGGCCATGCCGATGACCATGTTGCGCGGTAGGCCGCATGCCTTCTGTAGGGCCCAGACCATGGCATCCAGCGGATTGGTGATGCATATTACCAGAGCGCCGGGGGCATACTTCTTTATACCAGCACCGACCTGCTCCATCACTTTCAGGTTGATTTCAAGTAGGTCGTCGCGGCTCATGCCTGGTTTGCGCGGTATGCCGGCGGTGACGATGCACACATCAGCGCCTTCAAGGTCGGCGTAAGAATTGGTGCCGGCCAAACGGCAGTCAAAACCTTCAATGGCACCAGATTGGGAAAGATCAAGAGCTTTGCCACTCGGCAGGCCTTCGGCGATGTCGAACATAACGACGTCGCCCAGTTCTTTTAGGGCGGCGAGGTGGGCCAGCGTACCGCCGATCATTCCAGAACCTATCAAAGCGATTTTGGTTCGCGCCATGCGGAAAGTCTCCTCGTATCATAGGGATTGCGACGATGCTGGCGTCGGGTCCCAGACAGTGCGCGCAAGTCGGCAGCGCTCAGGAAGCAACGCGGTGCAACGTCTTGCTAGACCGAAACAAGAGTGCGTTCAAGCAAGCCTTCAGACGATAAAACGAAAGTGGTGGCGAGCCCAATTCTGGAATCCATTCGGCTGGCACTCAGACATGCATAAAAGTTCCCCAACCTTGACGAACGCAAGTCTTGACTTCAGGTTCCGGTTTAAGGTTGCATGGGCGGGTCTTTTTTGACATGTCGGTAGCGTGGGCGTTTGCGACGTCGCACGGTTAGAGCGATCTCACTCCGGGGGGAGAATGGCCAAGGCAACGGTTCGTGCGCTCATCTGCTGCGTTTTGGCAGCTGCTACTGTCGCTCCTGCTGTTCACGCGGTCGAGACAGGCCATAAGATATTCAAGCTTCTTAAAATCGAACGCCAACCGGCCAAGTGGTATAGTGCAAAGCGTGACGCGCCAGTTGAGTTGACGTATGCATTCATTGATCGCCGCATGGCGTTCAAGTCCGCCCGGAATTGCACTGCCATGCAGGCAATCGGCGCTGCATTGAAACCCTCAAGCATCTCCCTGGACGCCTTCAGAAGCGAAACTGAGAAAGCATTTCAATTATGGGAGAATGTCGCGGAGGTCCGATTCTCTGAGACGAGTGATGTTGAAACGGCGAATATCCTCATTGGCGCACAGATTGCGCCTCGGGGCCGCGCGTTCACCAATGTCGCACTCGACGCCGGGAAGAAGCATATGACTCCGCGGGCAATCTCACGCTCGCTTGTGTGTTTTAATCCGGCGGTGCCGTGGAAAGTTGGATACGACGGAGATCTCGACGTCTACGATCTCAGTTACACTATGGCGCATGAGATCGGTCACGCCTTGGGGCTGGATCACCCGGGGCCAAGCGGGCAGCTCATGGGTTACCGCTATGACGAGCAGCATAATTCCCTGCAAGTCGGTGACATCGACGGGATACTTCAGCTTTACAAACCCACCCGGGATGCAGCGCAAATTCGCCAGCGCGCGGAATATAAGGCCGACCGGCGATTAGAGCAGAAGAATGCCAATGCTGGCGGCATACCAAATCGTCCTGCTTCAAGCTCAATGGGCTTGGGCGACGGTGCCCTGGGCCGGTAGAGTCCACCCACTAGAATAAGTCGGATCACTTCAGTGCGACCAACTTGTCGCAGGTTGGAACTTGTCGCCGACCGGCTCGTTTCGTCAGCAGTTGCCTAGCTGGGCAACTTATGAATTCGCAAACGAAAGGTAATTCGATGAAAAAGCTAATTGCGACCACCTCGATGTTTGCCCTCATGCTTGCGACACCTGCCCTTGCGCAGACGTCGGAGATGCCGGCAAACGAGAGTAACAAGCCGGCAGTGGAACAGCCATCGCAGGCAGCTCCAGCGATGACGCCTTCGGAAGACAAATCGATGTCCGAAGCCAACGCAGAGAAGCCCGCGAAGGAATTTTCGGCCAACGCCAGTGGTCAGCACTGGCGCGCCAGCGCTCTGATTGGTCAGTCAGTCCGGAACGCGGCAAATGAAACCGTCGGCGACATCAACGACATCGTGCTATCGAGCGATGGCTCGATTGAGCATGTGTTGGTTGGCGTAGGTGGTTTCCTTGGCCTCGGTGAAAAAGTCGTCGCACTGAAATTCGACGAACTGAGCTTCATCAAGAACGCCGATGGCAGCTACTTGATCTCGACCACTGCCACGAAGGGGTCTCTGGAATCCGCTCAGGAGTGGACGGGCGACACAGCCAAGTAAGCGGGTAATGTTTCTTTACCGCGACTTTCGCGCCCGGGACCAACAGTCCCGGGCGCTCTTTTACGGA
>JAJFHK010000468.1 GCA_021775655.1 Filomicrobium sp.
CACGATATTGGCCCTGCAGCATCAACAGCGCCGTGCGCTTTTTGGCATCGTTACCGCGAAACATGATGAGGCCGCCGTTTGTCGGCAGGTTCATCGCGATAGATTGGGGCTCGAAGCCTTGTTCTCCAAAATAGTTCTGCAAAACGTTGGCGTTTGAGAAAAGCTGCTGGGCGGTGAGCTTATCGTCGGTCGCAGCCGACCACACCGCGCTCACCTGAATGAGCTTGTCGGTTTTGTAACCGAATACGTAGGAAACTTTCGCGCGACCTCCACCGGGCAGTAGATCATCTATATCTGCTGCCAGGATACGCGTGCGTTCCTGCTTGTTCTCCTCAGACTTGATGTCCTTTTTTCCGAGTTTGAAGTCCTTCTTGATAGCCTTGCGGACATCGGATTCGCTCATCCCGAAGCGCGCAGAACGAAATCCTTCGACACGAGCCGCCGGCTTGTCGGTATCTTCCGTGCCGGCGAGCCGTCCAGCCTTGCTCGGTTCGGGAATTTCGTTTTTGGCAACCTGGACTTTGTCGCGAGAAGGCTTTGCTTCGAGCGGGGCTGCTTGAATACCCACACCGATTGCAGCGGCCAAAGCAAGGGAGCAAAGGGTGCGGACAGGGATTATTTTCATCATGGATCGACTCCGTCTGATCGCAGCAGGAATGGATTTGGATGGCGCGAGCCATTGCCGAGTCATGACAGTGATTCGGTTAATCTTTTCGTAAGACTCTCCGTGGCCGCAGCAACAACCGCGAACACGCCGCACTAACCGCGGGAAGGATCGAACTATTTTGAATAGCTTTCCATCGGGGGACAGCTGCAGACCAAATGCCGGTCGCCGTATACATTGTCGACGCGATTGACCGAGGGCCAGTATTTGTCGACGCGGAAGGTGCCGGCGGGAAAACATGCCTCTTCGCGCGAATATGGCCGTTCCCAAGCCCCGACTAGATCCTCGACGGTGTGCGGCGCGTTCTTTAGTGCATTGTTTTCAGCGTCGCTCTTTCCCGATTCAATGTTGGCGATCTCCTGCGCAATGCCGAGCATGGCGTCGCAAAAGCGGTCCAACTCCGCTTTCGTCTCCGATTCAGTCGGCTCCACCATTAGTGTCCCAGCAACCGGCCAGCTCATGGTCGGCGCATGGAACCCGCAATCGACTAAACGCTTGGCAATGTCGTCGACGGTGATGCCGGCGCGCTCCTTAAATGGACGCGTGTCGAGGATGCATTCGTGGGCGACGCAGTCTTGATTGCCCGTGTAAAGTATCGGATAGGCCTCCGAGAGCCGCTTGGCGACATAGTTGGCGTTGAGGATTGCAATGCGAGTTGCCTGCGTCAGCCCTTCTCCCCCCATCATGAGGCAATAACTCCAAGAGATCGGCAGGATCGAGGGAGACCCATAGGGGGCAGCGGACACAGTCATTTCGTTGCTGCCAGTCTCGGGGTGGCCGGGCAAGTGTCTGGAAAGGTGCGCCTTGACGCCGATCGGTCCCATGCCGGGGCCGCCGCCGCCGTGAGGAATGCAAAACGTCTTGTGTAAATTGAGGTGACTGACATCAGCGCCGAGATCACCTGGTCGGGCAAGACCAACCAGCGCGTTGAGATTGGCACCGTCAAGATAGACCTGGCCGCCATGCGAGTGGATGATGTCGCAAATTTCCCTTACGGTCTCTTCGAAAACTCCATGCGTCGAGGGATAGGTGATCATCGCCGCTGCAAGATTAGCGGAATGGGTCTCGGCCTTGGTGCGGAATTCATCGAGATCGATATTGCCCTTATCGTCGGTGCCGACAACGACGACATCCATGCCACACATTGATGCAGAAGCCGGATTTGTCCCATGAGCCGACGAAGGAATCAGGCAGACTTTACGATGCTCATCGCCTCGCGCCTTGTGGTATGCCCGGATTGTCAGGAGACCGGCATACTCTCCCTGGGCTCCGGAATTGGGTTGCATCGAGATCGTATCGTATCCGGTGATTTGGCAAAGCTTGTCGGACAGATCGTCGATAAGCTCCTGATAACCCTCCGCCTGATCGGCAGGCACAAAGGGGTGGATCTCGGCAAATTCCGGCCAAGTGATCGGAAGCATCTCAGCGGTCGCGTTGAGCTTCATCGTGCACGAACCAAGCGGAATCATTGCGCGGTCAAGCGCCAGGTCGCGGTCGGCAAGCCGGCGCATGTAGCGGGTCATCTCGCTCTCGGCCCGGTTCATATGGAAGACGGGGTGCTCGAGATAACTACTCGTTCGAATGAGTTCGTCTGGAAGGCGCACTTCTGGAACGGCGTCACGGAATTTTAGATCGTATCCACCAAACGAGCGCCAGACGGCTTCGATGGTGCCCGGCAGCGTGCGCTCATCGACACTTATTCCGACCCTGCGCTGCCCGACTTTCCTTAGGTTGACGCCATTGTCGACCGCATTCTTCATGATGAGCCCCTGATAGGGACCGACCTCCACTGTGAAGGTGTCGAAGAATTCTTTTGGGACAATCTCGAATCCAAGCGACTCGAGCCCCTCGGCTAGTCGCACCGTGTTGCGGTGGATTCGCTCGGCAATTGCTTTGAGACCGCGCGGCCCGTGGAAAACTCCATACATGGCCGCAATGACAGCGGGCAGCACCTGGGCGGTGCAAATGTTTGAGGTCGCTTTCTCACGGCGGATGTGCTGCTCGCGGGTCTGCAGGGCAAGGCGGTAAGCGCGGTTGCCTCGGGCATCAATTGATACGCCAACGACGCGGCCTGGAATGCCGCGCTTATAAGCATCCTTGACCGCGATATACGCAGCATGCGGGCCGCCATATCCCACCGGCATCCCGTATCGCTGCATCGAGCCGACGGCGATATCGGCTCCCATCTCGCCCGGCGGCTTAAGAAGCGTCAGCGCCATCGGATCGGCGGCGACAATGCCAAGCGCTCCTGCAGCGTGCAACTTGGCAATCTCTTCGGTGAAGTCCTGATAGCCACCGCAAACGCCGGGATACTGGAAGATTGCGCCAAACACCTCGCCGGCTTCGAGGTCGCTGGCCGGGTTACCGACAATGACATTCCAGCCCAGTGGTTCGGCGCGCGTCTTGATGACGGCGATGGTCTGCGGCAGGCATTGTTCGTCGACGAAGAACGTATCAGATTTTGATTTCGATACACGATGTGCCATTGCCATCGCTTCGGCAGCGGCGGTCGCTTCGTCGAGCAGCGAGGAATTGGCAATATCGAGGCCGGTCAAATCGGTTACGAGCGTCTGGAAATTCAGTAGCGCTTCGAGACGTCCCTGGCTGATCTCAGGCTGGTAGGGCGTGTAGGCCGTGTACCACGCCGGATTCTCCAGAATGTTACGCTGGATTGCCGGGGGCATGATCGTACCGTGATACCCCTGCCCGATGAGGGAAGTTAGGACGCGATTTTTATTCGCCACTTCGCGCATGCGATCGAGGGATCCTGATTCGGTCACAGCGCGGCCGAATTCCAGCATCTCCTTTTGCCGAATACCTTTTGGGATCGTCGCGTCAATCAGATCATCGAGGCTGGCGAAACCGAGCACCGCGAGCATCGCGTCGATCTCATCGGGTGACGGGCCAATGTGCCGGCGGTTGGCAAAGTCGTAAGGGTGATAGGCTTCTGATTTGAACATCTATTACGCAATCAGTTGTTTATACGCTGCTTCGTCGAGCAAGCCGTCGGCCTCCGCCGCATCCTTCAACTTCAGCTTGAAGAACCAGCCTTCACCGGTCGCATCCGAATTGACCAGCGAGGGGTCTTCGGCAATGGCAGCATTGACTTCGCAGACCGTGCCGGAAAGAGGCGCATAAACGTCGGATGCCGCTTTCACGGATTCGACGACGGCGGCATTGTCACCTTTGCCCAGTTCCTTGCCTTCTTCGGGCAGCTCTACAAATACGAGATCGCCAAGCTGTTCTGCCGCATGCGCAGTAATACCGATGGTCGCGACATCGCCGTCAATCTTCACCCACTCGTGGTCCTTGGTGAATTTCTGCACGCTCATCTCCTGCGGTTCATTGCCATCATCGCTTAAACCCTAAAGCGACGAACGGCAGTTTAGATACGTCAAGTGGCAGCCGTTTGCCGCGAACATCTGCAAATAATCTGGTGCCTGGCTCGCTATACGCCGTGCCGACATATCCCATCGCCACTGGCCCGCCGACACTAGGGCCGAAGCCACCAGATGTTACCTCACCGATCGCTGCTCCGTCGGCTTCGCTCGCATAAATTTGAGCGCCGCCTCTTACCGGTGCGCGCCCTTCAGGCCGCAACCCGACCCTCTTGCGCCGAACGCCATCACGGACTTGCTGAAGAATTACGTTTTCGCCGAGGAAGCCGCCGGATCGCGCGCCGGCATCGCGGCGAACTTTTTGGATCGCCCAATTCAGCTGCGCTTCTGAAGGTGTGGTGGTCTTGTCAATGTCGGAACCGTGGAGACACAGGCCCGCTTCCAAACGAAGGCTGTCGCGGGCGCCAAGTCCAATTGCTTCAACTTCATCCATCCCCAGAAGTGCATGCGCAATTCTAGCGGCAGCTTCATTGGGCACGCTGATTTCGTAGCCGTCTTCACCTGTATAACCGGAGCGCGAAACCGGGCAATCTTCGCCAAGCAGTTTCAGTGACTTCACATCCATGAAGCGCATCGAGGCACAATCAGCATCAAGGCGAGCCAGCGCTGCTTCCGCCTTCGGTCCCTGCAGAGCGATCAACGCGCGATCAACCTTTTCGACGACCACACCGGACGGGAGATGTTGCTTCAGATGGGCTTCGTCAGCCGCCTTGTTGGCTGCGTTGACAATGAGGACCAGCCGGTCGCCAAAGTTGGCGACCATTAAATCGTCGCGGATGCCGCCGTTTTCGTCGGTAAAGAAGCCGTAGCGTTGTCGGCCTGGCTGAATGCCTAGGATATCGACCGGGATAAGCGCTTCCAAAGCGAGCTTTGCTTCATCCAAATCTCCGCTCTGGGCGACGATACTCAGCTGGCCCATGTGGGAGATATCAAACAGGCCTGCCATTGAGCGCGTTTGGAGGTGTTCTTTCAGGATGCCGCGCGGATACTGAACCGGCATTTCGTAGCCGGCAAACCCCACCATTCTCGCGCCGTTCTCGATGTGGAAATCATAGAGCGGTGTCCTCTGTTGATCGCCGTTTTCTGCAGCGTCCGCCATGTAGCTACGTCCTCTTCGGAATGCGCGACCCGAATTTAAGCCTCGTCGAAGTCGATGGCTGGTGTCAATCGCGGTTTTGACCAACAAAAATAAGTGCGCGCGCCGACAAGAAAACGACTGCGGTGCGGATTGAGGCTATGCATGGACGGTTCGAATTATGCACAGGACTGACGATCGATGACATTCAACAAAGACAACGGACGCGGCTTGCAGTATATTGCGCAAATAAGCGTCGTGAGTTCCGGCACTTGAGATTACCAAAAGAAAATTAGCACTGCACGAATGATCTGGGATGCCGGTCATCTTGTCGGCGCGGAGGGTTGGACGGGAGCCTTGTTCAAATAGGAGGCGGCCCAATGGTCACCGCGAAGCAGCTTGTTGAAATTAAAGGAACCGACGTCTGGACAGTCAGTCCCATCGATACGGTTTATGAGGCGATCAGCAGTATGGCCGAAAGGGATGTCGGATCCTTACTGGTCATGAACGGCAGAAAACTTGTCGGGATCATCACCGAGCGTCACTACTCCCGCAATGTCATCCTCAAAGGGAAAACCTCTCCGGATACGCTCGTCGGCGAAATCATGGACCGGTGCGTTGTTTGTGCGCGGCCTGAGCAAAGCGTCGATCAGTGCATGGAGCTAATGACGCGCCGCCGCGTCCGCCACCTTCCGGTTCTGGAAAAAGGACGGGTGGTCGGCATCATTTCCATCGGCGACATCGTCAAGAGCATCATCGACGACAAGAACTTTATTATTTCCGAACTGCACAACTATATCAGCGGTGAAAAATCCGTTCACTAGTACGATGAATGCAAGACTGGATATGCAGTTGCAAACGGCGTCGAATTCTTGGCGCCGTACTCGGGCAATATTCACTTGCGCATCTAGCTTAGTGAAGGCGGTCGACCCGCTCGTCTCTCATTTCAGCTTGGCGTATGCGGCGGCAAAGCCGGTCAGCGGCATTGCAATGCTCAATGGCTTCTTCGTGAGGTTTTGGAAACCAACTTTAATTGCCTTGCCCGACTGCTTGGCAGTGACCTGCCCGTTGTCGAGG
>JAJFHK010000469.1 GCA_021775655.1 Filomicrobium sp.
ACGAAATCGGCGTCTTCGAAATGGCCACCCAGGGTCTGCGTGAAGTACAGAACCCGTCCGAACTGTTCCTTGGCGACCGTGACACCGGAGCACCGGGAGCCGCGGTCTTTGCGGGCATGGAAGGCACCAGGCCGCTATTGGTCGAAATTCAAGCCCTTGTCGCACCTTCAGCGTTGGGCAACCCCCGGCGCGCAGTGCTCGGATGGGACACCAACCGCCTTTCGATGTTGCTGGCCGTGCTCGACGCCCGCTGCGGCGTCTCTCTGGCCCAATGCGATGTCTACCTGAACGTTGCCGGAGGATTGAAAATCAGCGAGCCAGCGGCCGATCTGGCCGCCGCAGCAGCCCTCCTGTCGTCGTTTTCGGGTGCTCCACTTCCCTCCGATCGGATCTATTTGGGCGAAATTTCGCTTTCTGGCGCCGTTAGAGCCGCCGCACACACGCAAACCCGCCTAAAAGAGGCAAAAAAACTAGGCTTCACAAGTGCCGTCATCCCCGCGCAAGGCGAAGCCGATGCACAGGCGGCTGGCCTGGAAGTCGACCGGATCGCCCACATGAAAGAACTTGCAGAGACGTTCTCGCCATGTCAGTGAAAGTCGCCGCCGCACGGCCCTTAGCGCGGCTCGAAGCTTAGGAGACCGGAATCCGCCATGCTCGGCCCGTTGACCTACCTCGATATCGGCGTCATCGCCATCGCTGCAATTTCCGGCCTGTTGGCGCTTTACCGTGGCCTTACTCGTGAACTCCTGGCGATCCTGTCCTGGATCATTGCGGGCTTGGCCGTCCTTTACTTCCTCCTCAATCACCGCAAATTCGCTGAGGAAATCGCTGTTCAAATGGGATTTAATCCAGCTGAATCCTCAACCGGGCTGTATCTCGCCCAAGGCGTTGTCGGGATCCTCATATTCGTTATCGTGCTCATTCTAGTGCACCTGATAACCATGCGAATTTCCGACACCATCCTTGATAGCCAAATCGGCATGGTCGACCGAATTCTGGGTTTCATCTTCGGCTTGGCTCGCGGTTTCGTCATCGTCGTAATACCCTACATGCTGGCACTACAGTTCTGGCCGGCGATAGAAACGGAGTGGCAGGTGCTTCGCGACGCGCAAACCCGGCCCTACATCACCTCTACTGGGGAATCACTAAAAAGCTTCCTCAACGCCTATATCGTGCCGATTATCGAGCGCGAGAGTGGGAAGGATGAGGCCGCAGGCCTGCTCCCACCACCCGACGCAACGCGCCGCACCTGAATAGCCACGCTGTGGGTAGAGACGATTGGCCACTGGCATCCAAGGTGCCGCAGCGTCATATAACTGCTTCGTGACAACAAATTTGCGCAGTGTTGAGCACATCAAAGACGCTTACCCCGGCACCTGCCTGCACCCTGGGGAATGCGTGCCTGGGCTGGGTGGACTGGCAGGTCGGAGGCATTCATGACTGACCGTGATCCATTCTTGTTGCGAGACGGTGTTTTGGAAACCGTTTGCGACGACGACAAGCTGCGCGAAGAATGCGGCGTCTTTGGCATCTTCAACCATAACGAAGCCGCTTCACTCACTGCACTAGGGCTCCACGCACTACAACACCGTGGCGAGGAAGCCTGCGGTATTGCCGCCACGGATGGAGAAGAGTTCCACCTCGAACGCCATCTCGGGCTTGTTGGCGAGAACTTCCATCGGCGCAGCGTTTTGCAACGGCTCACTGGCCATGCCGCCATCGGTCACAATCGGTATTCAACGACCGGCGACACGATCCTGCGCAACGTGCAGCCACTTTTTGCCGAACTCTCTACCGGCGGATTTGCAATCGCCCATAATGGCAATTTAACGAACCACCGCATTCTAAAGAACAATCTTGTCGCCCAGGGTGCCATCTTCCAGTCAACTTCCGACACCGAGGTTGTCCTCCATCTCGTTTCCCGTTCGCGCGAAAACCGCCTGGTCGATCGCTTCATCGATGCCCTGCGTCAGGTCGAAGGTGCTTACGCATTTGTCGCTCTGACAGATGATATGCTGATCGGTGCGCGCGATCCCGTTGGCATTCGCCCGCTCGTTCTAGGTAAACTTGAAGGTACCTACGTTCTTGCTTCCGAAACTTGCGCTCTGGATATGATTGGCGCGAAATTCGTTCGTGAAGTCGAGAACGGCGAAGTTGTCGTAATCACCCGAGATGGTCTCGAATCCATTCGGCCATTTGAAGTCAAGTCGGCCCGGCCGTGCGTCTTCGAATACATCTATTTCGCCCGCCCCGACTCGATGGTCGCCGGACACTCAGTTTATGAAATCCGCCAGGAAATGGGCCGGCAACTCGCCAAGGAAAGTTTGGTAGACGTCGATGTAATCGTGCCAATCCCTGACTCCGGCGTTCCAGCAGCCCTTGGCTTTGCCGAACATTCGGGCGTTCCATTCGGATTCGGCATCATTCGCAACCACTACATCGGCCGTACCTTCATCCAGCCTGAACAGCGCATCCGCGAGCTCGGCGTACGCCGCAAGCACGCCGCCAATGCAGGCGTACTGCGCGGCAAGCGCATCGTTCTAATCGACGACAGTGTGGTGCGAGGGACGACTTCCCGTCAGATCGTGCAACTTGTTCGCGACGCAGGCGCACTTGAAGTCCACATGCGCATTGCATCTCCACCGATCATCCATTCAGATTACTACGGTATCGATACGCCCCGCGAGGATGACCTGTTTGCCGCCCGCCACACGCTTGATGAGATGTGCAAAGGAATGGGGGCCGACAGCCTTGCGTTTCTATCGGTCGAGGGCATTTACCGATCAATTGGCATCGACGAAGGCCGTAATGCGTTTGCCCCGCAACTCTCCGACCACTGCTTTACCGGGGATTATCCCACCGCCCTTCCCGATCGCGAAGAATTCGGGGAGGCAGGCGCAGGCTGTTGAGTAACCCTTCGCACTCGTCAGATGGTTCACAGTCTCGCTTTGCCCGTGCCAGCCAAACAAGAAATCAGAACGGACACATACCTCATCAACGGAGATTGCTTGTGCGAAATGTAGCGATTTTTTTGAGCGCCGCAGCGTCCGTGGCCATTTCGAACCAAGCATGGTCCGCAGACTTTAGCATTAACACAGGGGGCGAAACCGGAGCCTATCACGGCCAGTTCTGTCCAGCACTTGGCAAGCGCTTGTCTGAGGCAGGCTTCTCATCCAGTTGCAAGGAGAGTGCAGGGACGACCGAAAATATGCAGATCACTGCCCAAAGTCCTGCACAACTTGGATACGGCCAACTCGATGTACTGGCCCTTAAGGCAAAGGAATTCGGTGGCGCTTCGAATTTTCAACGGCTGCGCGTCGACGACGTTCGCGAATGCATTTTCGCGGTTACGAAGGACAAGGGCCTGGGAAGTTACGGCGAAGTAGCGGTACGTGCAGACGACTTGCGTTTTGTCCTGCCTCCGGAGCGCTCCGGCAGCGCCGCTACTTTTGAATATCTCAAGGAAATCGACCCGTATGGTATCGGACGTGCAGGCGACGTGATCCATGCTGCCAATACCGACGAAGCGATCCGCATTGCGCTCAACAGCGATAAAACGGTCGCGCTATTTGTACAGTTTCCGGATCCTGACAATCCGCGCTTCAAGCTCGTCCGCGAAAAAGGCGGCCACATTGTCCCGGTCATTGACCGTACAATCCTGAACCAGCGGATTGACGGCCTTCACGTCTATTTCGCCCAGGAAACCCAGGTTGAGAACGCCAACTGGCTTTCAAGCGGCACAAAGGTCGTCACCGCCTGTACACCGCTCGTCGTCTTCACCGGCCGCAGTAGTGCCATTACCGACACCGCGCTTCGTGACGCCCATCAAAAAATGGCAGTCAGCGTCATGAATTTGCGCGGTGATGCCTTGATGCCGGAGTCCTCGATCTTCGCAACGGTCCTCAAACGCACCCGAGAACTGACCGCCACCAGTGCCGCAAAGTTCGTCGAGATCTCCGAACAGGCCCGCGAAAAAGCCGCTCCGCTGTTCGAAAAAGCACGCGACGCCGCGCGCAAGGCTGTTCAGGGTGGTCATTCACCCAAAGATCCCAGCAATGAACCGCATGGCGCTCCAGACACGAAAGAAAGCGATCGGTGATGCCAAAACCGGCAATCGATCTTGATGGAAAAATCGCGCTTGTGACCGGTGCCAGTCGCGGCATTGGGCGGGCGGTTGCGGTCGCGCTGGCCACTGCCGGCGCACAACTCATCCTCCAGGGGCGCGTCGCGGGAGCACTCGAAGAAACTGATGATGCTGTACGCGCCGCAGGCGGAAAACCAGCAACCATCATCCCTCTAAACTTGACCCAGGCTGAGAAAGTCGACGGTCTTGGGCCAACGCTTTACCAGCGCTTCGGTCACCTCGACATTTTCATTGCGAATGCAGGAG
>JAJFHK010000470.1 GCA_021775655.1 Filomicrobium sp.
ATTCGTGGCCGGCAGGAGGATGATAAGGCACGAGAATTCCTGCATCGTGGGATCGCGGCCCGCCAATTTCAACGGACATTCGTGCTGGCAGACGGAATCGAAGTTCGGAAGGCTGATCTCAATAACGGTTTGCTGGAAATCGATCTGGTTAAACTTGAGCCAGAACGCATGGTGCGCCGCATTGAAATCGGCCACACGAAGGGCGGCAGTGTCGGCTAGCCACACCTATTTGGAGAAAAAATCATCGGACGTAGCGGCATGCGACGAATCGTCGGAACATAGTAGTTGAGTAAATGTTTCGAATTTGCCGGAAAATGGTGCCGATTTCACCAGAATGCTGGTGCAATGTTGGGAATGGGGGAGCGCGCTGTTGCTCACTGTTCGAGGGCAGCGCGGTGGATGGAGGAGTGAGCGTTATGACTGAAGAGATGATCGATCTGAGACGTGACATCAGCACCGACGAGCTTGAGAGACTCGGTGGTGGGGAAGTGGCGTACATCAAGACCTTGTCTTCTGAAGAAGCCAACGAGATCTATCCACTCGATGACACCCTGCCGGATGGAATCAACATTTACGCTCTGCATGCTGCCGACGGCACGCCAATTGCTTTGACGGATTCGATGCAGGCGGCTCTAGGCCAAGCCATCGACGACGAACTGGTGGTCGCCAGCCTGCACTAAGCCTGACATCGCACATCCGCGAGAACAATTTTTGCCTCTATCTGAAGAGCCCTGCATGGCAATCGCCCTGTGGGGCTTTTTTGTGTGTAGTGGCGAGAAGGAGAGCCCGCAAATGATCGACATGCTATTGAGTCGTCCAGCAAACGCTGCAGACCTATAAACATTACCGAAGTTTGCGGGCTTCTAGATTTGGGATTGGGCCAAAAGGCGTCGATAAAAAAGTTGATACGGATGGATACTCAGGGATCGCAATGGACGTTTCACGATACACAAAGAAGGCCCAGCTCTATCTTGATGAAGCACGATATGCCACTCGCGTACCGGGGTTCAGCAACCGTGCTCGGCTGGTCTACCACACTGTTGGTTTCCATTGGCAAAACCTGCGCCGTAACCCGGTTGACCCATCGACGGCCATCGATTTCGAGGTCCCAGTCAAGGATGCAATTCAGACTGTAAGGCTGCGCCCGTATGCCGGTGACATGGCAATACTCTACGAGGTTTTCGCACGCAGTGAATACGATATCCCGGAGGAAATGCTGGACCCTGAAAGCGTAGAAACCGTTGTCGATGCTGGAGCGCATATCGGGCTTGCTGCCTTGTATTTTGCGAACCGTTATCCGCGGGCGCAGGTGCATTGTCTTGAGCCCAATCCGAACAACTACGCGCTGCTTTGCGAAAACACGCGCTCCAACCCGAGGATCAATCCAATCAACGCAGGTCTCACCGGCCAACCATCAGAAGACATGTATATTTCAACGTCGGGTCGGACTTCGCACTTTCAGCTCAACGCGTCAGGCAAAGGCAGGAGGGTGCCGACGACCACCATCGAAGAACTGTGCGAGGAACATTCGATTGGGCGTATCAATTTGTTGAAGCTCGATATCGAAGGCGGAGAGGTCGATGTGCTCGCTCATCCAGCGTTTCTGTCGCGCGTGGACGCAATTATTGCCGAATTACATGGCCGCTATGGGTTCAAGGAATTCACCGCAGATGTCGGGCCATTCGGCCTATCGACCAAGGACGGTGAGCTTCCAATAGCGTACCGGAACCGTACGGCGACCTGATTAAGCCGCTGCGACGCTGGGCGATCGCAACGGCTAAACCACTCACTTAATGACGCTATCGGACCTCAGAATTGAGATATCTGATGGGCCATAACCGGCAGCAAGGAGAATGTCATCGGCGTCTCGGCTGAGAGTTGGGGCAGGCTTCAATTCCACGTCCGGCCAGCCTTTGGTGCGGAACGGAAGGCCGGGCACCTGCACTTTCGATCCAATCTCAGGAACTTCGAGGGGCCGCATCAGCCCACCTTGCTGCAATTGGGGATGGTCGAGGACTTCGGCCAACGTGCGGACCTTGGCGGCTGGAACGCTTGCAGCATTTAACCGGCGTTCCATCTCTTCGGCAGACTCCGACTTGAATGCAGCGCCCAGTGCTTCGGCAATTGTTTCGCGCTGAGCCACATTGATCTCTGTAACAGCCGTTGCAAACTCTTTCAGATCAGGCCGGCCAATCGCGTCGCAAAGCCGTTGCGCTTGGGCGGGCGTGTTGGCAGTTACGACGAGTTGACCATCTGAAGTGTCGAAGCGGTCGGAAAACGGACTATTTGAAAACGCCTGGTTCCCCTGAAGACCGCGTAGTGTTCCCGTCGTTTCGTAGTCGACGGCGTAGGCTGACATCAGGCTGACTATGGAATCGAGCATTGGCACTTCGACGTGTTGTGACTCGGCTCCGTTTCGCTCACGTTGAGCCAAAGCCGCTAACAAGGCAGTCACAGCGGTTTGGCCGGCTATGTAATCGACGATTGGGAAACCAATCCGCATCGGACCGCTGTCAGGCGTCCCGGTCATCGCC
>JAJFHK010000048.1 GCA_021775655.1 Filomicrobium sp.
GCCAATGGAGGCCGCCGCGTCGAGCCGAACGTAATACGTCGCATTGTATCCTCATCGGGCCGCGTCCTTTATGCCAACCCAAGAGGGAACAGCGAGATGGTTGCAGACCTCCGCCATGTCGGTGCGATGAATGACATGCTGAACGCGGCGTTGATCGCGGGCACCGGGCGGAACGCGGCTCTAGCAACTCACCCGGCAGCCGGAAAGACCGGAACCAGCCAGGATTTCCGTGACGCCTGGTTTGTCGGCTACACCGCCCACATGACCGCCGGCATCTGGCTCGGCAACGACAACGGCGAGCCGATGAACCGCGTCGTCGGTGGAAGTTTACCTGCTCGCATATGGCATGCAGTCATGAGCGAAGCCCACAAATCGTTGCCTGCCCTTCCCTTGCCGGGAACATATCGCCCCGGTCAGCGTACGAGTCCTGGTCTTGAACCCGAGCTTGCCCGTGTTGGCGGCAGCCCCCGCAAGCCAACAGCAGCGCAACGATCAGCGCGTCTGGCAAACAGAGTTGATAAACAGAAGCGCGCTGGCGACCGGTTATCGCCAACGCGTTCAAGGATTGGGCCTTCGAATGTCGCAGCTGGTCTGAGGAAGACACTCGGGCCAACTAAAAAGGCCCTGGCTCCGATCACCCCCCCACCGCTGCCAACGCTACACAAGAAGTCACTAGGTAGACTCGTTGCGCGACCTGGGCGGCATCCCGTTAAATCGATATCACCCGACTTCATAGCCCGCGCGATTGAAGGTGTCCCGGCAATGCAGGTTTCCCGCAATAAAGAATTGGCGGGAGCCTCAACCGGTTTCGATCTCGACGACATTCGCCGACGTCTGAAAGAAGCCCCAGCGCCGAGCGAACGCCGCAAGCCCTACATGGCCCTCGGCGCCGGTCAAGCCGAGCGATAAGCATCAATTCAAGTATCTGCAGAAAATTGTATTTCTAGTCTTCACTGACACCGTAGCGGTGAAGATCCATTCCATAAATCTGCAGCCAAGTCTTTGCCTCGTCCATGCGCGGCACGGCACCATCAACCAGCGCCCAGAATCTTGGCCCGTGATTCATTTCACGCAGGTGCGCGACTTCGTGCGCAGCCACGTAGTCTAGCACGAATGGGGGTGCCATGACGAGCCGCCAGGAAAACGATAGGGCGCCCGTCGACGAGCATGAGCCCCAACGGCTGGTCTGATCGCGAATAGCAAGCTTTTTGGGGCGCAGACCGAGCCGACGGGCATGAAATATCACCCTTGCGTCGAGATCTCGCCGCGCTTGTTTGAAAAGCCACGTCCGCAAGCGTTGCGGTCCATTGTCTTCCTCAGCGGCAACCCGAATCTCTTTATAGCCACGGGCAGGCTTATGGATGTGGACGACGCCCCTGCCGCGCTGGGCGGAAACGAATACGATTCTGTGCGGAACGCCGCGCAAAGGCATCATCTGCCGATGCGCAAACGGTACGGGATCGGGCAGCGTCCCAAGTCTCTCCTTCACCCAATCGATGTGTCGGTGAACAAACGAGCCTGCTTCGCCGATATCGCACTGTTTTGGCAGCGTCACGATAACCGCCCGCCGTGTCCTGCTGACACGCAGCGTCAATCGCCGTGCCTTTGGATGCCGCCGAATCTCGACCGGTGCGCCCAGGTCGCCAAGTCGAGGGTCGTCGAGGGAGACCGCCCTGTGTTCGTCTGAAGGCCGCGGCATTGGAAAACCTTGTAAGCGACGGGCGCTGGTTGATTTAGGAAGGACGATCCAAAATCGGGCGGGGTACAGCCAGCGAGGGGAGAATTCAGCCCTCGTATCGTGCCTGTCCTCGAACCGGTTTTCGAACCGAACGGTCATTGAAGTTTAGTGCCAAGATACGCCCTGCGCCAGAGACTTCAGCCAACAACATTTCTGGCACATGCAACTGATGCAATCCAACACCGTTGAGAAATTACATCTAAGCCAGAGCAATGAAGACACATTAAAAACAAAGCCATTACATTAAGTTAAGGGTTTTCGCAGCATAAAAAGCACAGTTCCAAAAGAGTTACATAAGTGGCAATCCCACAGATGCGATGGATGAGAAATAGCTTGACGCCGGACCAAATCGAGGCATCGAGAATCGTTGTATCAGACCCCCGATTCGCGCCGTGGGCCGAATACCCCTTCGATCATCATTTGTGAAGCAAGCGCCCACATTCGGAAAGGTGCCAGCATCAGCAATCCGGAGATGTCATCTTCTTCCTCGGCGGAGCTCAGCTCGACACCGTCGCAGGCGTTCGTGTCCGACCGCTCGCAACGTTGCTTGAGTCTTGCAGCCATCGGATCCGGGGTTGCATCATTGGCAGGTGCGAACGTAAACGCGACATCCGAAATCTCGCAGTCGGAACCGTGCGCAGCCGGTTTGGCGATCGACTCCGCAGCAACCGGCATCTGTGCGATCATTGCGGCCCTCGAATCGTATGCGCGGACGAATTGCGTTATGCGCGGTGCAATTTCATTGCGGAATCTCGAGCCGTTGAAAATTCCGTAGTGGCCAACGCCTTTGACCTCGAAGTGAGTTTTGAGATGTTTGGACAGTGAAGGCGTCATGGCATGAGCTGCGCGGCATTGCCCGATCCCGGTAATGTCGTCCATTTCGCCTTCGATGGTCATTATCGGTACCCTGCAGATGGCGCCCGTATCGACGCGTCGGCCGCGATGTCTCATCTCGCCTTTAGGCAGAGCATGGCGGATGAACACTGTGTCGATTGTCTGTAGGTAGAATTCAGCCGTCAGGTCCATCACGGACAGGTATTCGTCATAGAACGACCGGTGCTTTTCAGCAGAATCGCAGTCGCCGTAGACAAGGTGCAAAAACAGATCCTTGTGCGCCGACATGTGTCGATCAAGGTTCATCGTCATGAACCCGGTCAGCTGCAGAAAGCCGGGATATACCGATCTGCCGTAGCCAAGATTGGTCCACGGCACGACTTCGATGGCATTGCTGGCAAACCAGTCGATGCTTTTCTCTTCGGCCAGTTCGTTGACTGCAGTCGGATTGATGCGGGTATCGAGCGGCCCACCAGCAAGCGTCAGCGTTGCCGGCACGTTAGGGTCGCCATCCTCTTCCATTAGCGAAATTGCCGCCATAACAGGGACAGCCGGCTGACACACTGCGAAGACATGGACGTCGCCTCCGAAGTGAGTGAACAATTCGATCATGTAGTCGATATATGTATCGAGATCGAAACGCCCCGCGGCGAGCGGAATCGTCCGGGCGTCCTGCCAGTCGGTGATGTAGACCTCGTGGTCAGGGAGGAAACGCTCGATCGTCCCCCTCAGAAGCGTTGCGTAGTGGCCTGACATCGGAGCTACGATCAGTATCTTGGGGTCGCGGTTCGCCCGTTCCGTAGTGATCGCTCGTCCGAAGCGGACAAGACGACAGAATGGCCGCTGCCAGACCACGTCTTCTCGAACAGCAACATCTTTGCCGTCGACGGATGTCCAATCGACCCCGAATGTTGGTCTTCCATAACGCCGCGTAGTTCGCTCGAACACCTCGCATGCCGCAACGGCGTGCCGACCCATTGACGTATGTGCCAACGGGTTGAATGGATTTTCGAAGAAGGCCTGCGTATTGCCTGCCGCAGCACGCGCCGGCCGGACCGCCGCATGGCTGAATTCGTACCAATGATAGAGCACTGCGTGCTTCCCCCTTGCACGTCGGGGCGTCACGCCAGAATCGATACGGCGCCAGCGCCCCAAAACGGAAAGTCGTCATCCCCCAATTTCGAGCAACCGAAGTATTGTGACGCCGTGCCGCAGCATCATTAGGTTGCACGTTGACGACATTTCACCCTTATCGAACAGATTGCCCTGATTCGGGTTGCGTAGGGAACGATATTCAACCGAAAGGATGCTGTGATTCGAAATCAATCACAGCACTTGGCGCATTGCCCTTCGCGGGCTTCGCCGTATTGTTGATGCGAGGTCCAGCCGGCACCGACTTACTTTCCTATGGCTGCTCCATGTGCTGTATCAAAGGCTTGGCGGACTTGCCTGCAACGTACTTATCTTGCGCAATACCCTTGCACAGCAGTCTGGCGAACCACCTGGGCAATGATACCTTAGAGACACAGCGTGCCGAACAAGTCTTCAATCATCGATTACCCGGGTGTGCGCGACCACATCGGCCGCAATGTACGCTTGGCGACCATCGTGCGATTGCGCTGGATTGCGGTTATCGGCCAGCTCCTAACGCTGGGTTTTGTCCATTTCTGGTTGGGGTTCGACGTGCCGTTGGCTTACTGCATGGCGCTCGTCGCCTTGTCGGCCTGGCTCAACGTGTTCCTCGTCATTCAGTTTCCACCCCGCCACCGGCTGACTGCGCCATTCGCAGCGACTTTGCTGACCTACGACATGCTTCAGTTGGCGGTTCTGCTCTACTTTACCGGAGGGATCGGCAACCCATTCGTCATGCTGATCGTGGCGCCGTGCATCGTATCGGCGGCCACCTTGCCGGTCGTCTACACGGTGGCGATGTGCGCACTGAGCTTGTTGTGTACGTATGGTCTCACTTACCAATACTGGCCTATGCCTTGGTACGAAGGCATCCGCTTCGAACTTCCCTTGCTCTATAAGACAGCAATCCTGACTTCAGTCGGTACCGGATTGTTGTTCGTCGCCTTCTATGTCCGCCGGCTCGCACACGAGGGGCGCGAAATGTCGGCGGCATTGGCCGCCACCGAACTGATCCTGGCTCGCGAGCAGAAGCTCCACGCTCTCGACGGACTCGCAGCCGCTGCCGCCCACGAACTCGGTACGCCGCTGTCGACAATTTACCTGATTGCACGCGAACTTCAGCGCGATCTTGGCCCCGACCACCCCTACGCCGAAGACCTTGCTCTTTTGCAATCACAGTCCGACCGCTGCCGTGAGATCCTGCGCAAACTGACACGCAAGCCCGATGCTCAAGATCCAATGCATCAATCGGTGTCGATCATTGAGGTGCTCAGCGATGCCGCTGCACCGTATCGAGAATTAGGAAAGAAGCTGAATATCTCGGGCAGCGAGGTCCAAGGTGCGCAAGGGGTCGCTGCCGCCGAGCCGGTCGGTCTGCGTCAGCCCGGCCTGCATTATGGACTCGGTAACATCATCGAAAATGCCGTCGATTTCGCTCGGACATCGGTTGACATCACTGCGCGATGGGATGGCAGCTCTGTCGTGGTCGAGATCGTGGACGATGGGCCGGGATTTAAGCCGGAATTGATCGATGCCCTGGGCGACCCTTACGTGACTTCACGTGGCGTAGGCTCAGGGAAAGGGGCAACGGAAGCATCCGGGCTTGGCCTCGGCTTCTTCATCGCAAAAACGCTTTTGGAACGTTCCGGAGCCGTCGTCGAACTGGAAAACCGGCCATTGCCGGAAACCGGCGCAAAGGTCCGCCTTAAATGGCCTCGAGACGCTTTTTCAGTGCCAGATGGCTGGCGCGCCCACAATAATGGTGCGCGTCAGGCCGCTGAGTAGTGGTACGGTCTGGCCATCGCGATTTTTGTTTAGACTGATGAAGGACTTGGCCTGAGCTGCCTAATCGTTATGCTCGCGAAATTCAGGAGGACGAGGACCGTGGAAAACAACGACGAAGATCTTTCGTTTAAGCAGGACGAGTTGCCGGAGGACGCTTCTCTCGTCATCGTTGACGATGACAAGGCGTTTTTGCAGCGCCTCGGGCGTGCCATGGAGCAGCGCGGATTCAAAGTGCGGACCGCCGACACCGTGGCCGAAGGCGTGGAACTGATCCGCCAGGAACCTCCTGCGTTTGCTGTCTGCGACATGCGCCTCGAAGACGGTAACGGCCTCGAATTGATTGGCGAATTGGGCAAGGTTCGCCCCAACGCACGTGCCATTGTGCTGACAGGCTACGGCAATATCGCTACAGCAGTCACCGCCGTGAAGCTCGGTGCTGTCGATTATCTGGCCAAGCCCGCCGACGCCGACGAAGTGACAGATGCCCTTCTTGCTCCGGCAAACTCGAAGGCAGCTCCACCTGAAAATCCGATGTCTGCGGATCGCGTCCGCTGGGAACACATCCAGCGTGTCTACGAGCTTTGCAATCGTAACGTTTCAGAGACTGCCCGCCGCCTCAACATGCATCGCCGCACGTTGCAACGCATCCTTGCCAAGCGCGCGCCGAAATAATCTGGTCTATGTGCCGAATTGAAGTTGCCGTTAAGTCAGCATCAACGCTGTCCGGCGCTTGCGCCAGGGCGGGCCATGCACTTGCCTGATTATTAACTCTCCCAGCCACACGCTGAGCCCTGTGCGCCCGCGCACACATTTAATTTGGCTTAGGGAGACTGGCATGTTGAGGCCGAAAGTCGACAAGACGATTGTGGGGCAATTCGCGCGAAGCGAGCGTGGCACCATCGCCGTACTCTTTGCACTACTGCTCGTACCTATCCTGGGTATCGTTTTCGGCGGCATTGACTACAGCCGCGCGATGTCGGTTCAATCTCAACTTCAGACAGCTGCCGATTCTGCCGCCAATAGTGCCGCGAGCCGGCTTGCCGAAGGCTCCGCAAAGGCCGAAGCCGCATTCGAGGCTGCATTTCGCACCAATTTGCCAGACGATCTCAAAGATCAGCCATACGAGCTGAACATTTCAGGCAATGGCAAGACATTGACCGTGGAACTGTCGACGAGCGTTCCAACGACTATGGTCGCGATGCTTGGGGTCAGCAAGCTCGATGTTGCCGTCGCTTCAACTGCGAAGCGCCCTGAACCGAAACTGTTCGCGCGCGGCAACGGTGGTGCCGGTCTGGACGCTCTGCCAGATACCGCCGAAGGAGCCCGCACCCGCGCCGAACTCGAACGCGCGCTCCGTTCAGCGGGCCTTCCTGCGCCGAAGGCACTTGAACAGCATGAGATTGAAGAAGCACGCCGTCAAATGCAGGACGCCATGCGTTCGATGGGCATTCCGGCAAATATAGCGCGGCAGCAAGAGCTTCCCGATCCAGCCGAGCTGGAACGCATGCAGCGCAAAATCATGCAAGAGCTGAGCAGGCTGAGATTCTAACGCACCAAGAACAGCGGGCACTCCAGCGCCGAAGCGAGTGGCGCGAGGTCGTCGGCAGGAACCGTAAGTCCACCGAATCGAGAGATCACGAAACCAGCCTTCAGTAGCCTTATAGCTTCCGCGATCACGGCAGGCTCGCCGCGCGCCGGGGGAGCGGCAACGAATCGCGGGGCAGTGCCATGCGCCAGGATTAGCCGCGCCTGTCC
>JAJFHK010000471.1 GCA_021775655.1 Filomicrobium sp.
GGTAGACTCGGCAATCGGATTTTCGAAACCGCAATACGGTCCAGTGCCGCCGGATCAGGCCGGACCAACACCGCACTTCGCGAACTCGACCAGTTGCGCCAGTTTGTCGGCTCACCCGGCCCGCTCGCCTTTTTCGACGCACCCTGGACGCCGATCTACCTGCTTGTCATTTTCCTCACGCACTGGACGCTTGGCATTGCTGCAACGCTTGGCGCGGCCGTCCTTTTCGGACTTGCCTGGCTCAGCGAGACACATGCCCGTGCGCCGCTGCAGGAAGCCGGTAAGACCGCCGCCCGCTCGCTCGACATCGCTGAAACCGGGCAACGTAATGCTGAAACAATCACCGCCATGGGAATGGGCCCTGACTACAGGGCACTTTGGTTGCAAACCAATCGCAATGCACTCGACTGGCAACTTGTAGCAGCCGACCGCCTAGGCACCATGACGGCATTGTCGCGCACTCTGCGCCTTCTGATGCAATCATTGATGCTCGCAATCGGTGCATGGCTGGCGATCGGCGGAGAGATAACCGCGGGCGCGATCGTTGCCTCCACCATTATCTTCGGTCGTGCCCTTGCACCCGTCGAGCAGGCCATCGCGCACTGGCGGCCCTTCCTCAAGGCAATCGAGAGCTTCTATCGGCTCAACGATCTCCTGCAGAAGAGCCCGCCGGAGCGTCAGCGAACCGCCCTTCCGGTCCCAAAGGGGCATCTTCGCGTCGAGGGGCTGCGAGTTGCTTCACCAGAAACCCGCCAGCTGATCTTGAGCGGCATCAGCTTCCACGTTTCTCCCGGACAAATGCTCGCCGTTATCGGTCCTTCGGCATCTGGCAAGTCAACGCTTGTCCGCACGCTCACCGGTCTATGGCAACCGTTATCAGGCACCATCACACTGGATGGAGCACGCCTTGACCAATGGAACCCCGACGACCTTGGCCGTCACATCGGCTATCTTCCGCAGAGCGTCGAGTTATTCTCGGGCACAGTCCGTCAGAACATCGCGCGCTTTGCTCCGAACGCTACTGATGAGGAAGTCCTCGCTGCCGCAAAGGCAGCTCACGCCCATGAACTGATCCTGACCCTTCCCAACGGATACGACACTGAACTTGGCTCGTACGGCGCCTACCTTTCTGGCGGCCAGCGCCAACGCATGGCGCTCGCCCGCGCCTTGTTCCGTCATCCTCCACTGGTCATTCTCGACGAACCAAATGCCAACCTAGATCGATCAGGTGACGTGGCCTTGTCATCGGCCATCGACGATATGCGCGCACGCGGACAGGCGGTCATTCTGGTATCCCACCGCGTTCAAGCGATTGGCAAAGCAAACTATCTGCTCTTGATGGAAAAGGGACTACAGCGCGCATTCGGTCCTCGCGATGCTGTTATGCGGATGATCCGTGGCGAGTCCGATCCCCAGGAAACCGAGCCCAATAGCAGGCCATCTCAACAGTCCGCACCAGAAAGCTCAAAAGCACATTCTCCGAATCCGCCTCCCTCTCCAGAGGCGCAACGATGATCAACGCCTTGATCAAACACCTCACTCCTCCAGCCAGCCCCCCAGGCGGTAGCGATTGGACCTCGACAGATCCATGGCTGATGTTTGGCAATCGCGCAGTCTTCGGACTGGTCGGCGGACTATTCCTCTTTTCCATGATTGTCTCGATTTCTGGCGCCGTCATTGCTGTCGGCAAAGTCACCGTCGAAGGTAACTACCAAAGTGTGCAAACTCCCGACGGCGGCGTTGTCACTGCGATCCATGTGAAGAACGGAGATCTTGTCGGCCAGGGGCAACAACTGGTGACGCTCGATTCAACCGACGCACATGCCAATCTCAAAATCGTCTCTTCCCGGGTCCGCGAATTGGCGATCCAGGAGGCCCGCCTCATCGCAGAACGCGATGTCCAGGAAGGTTTCATGCTGCCTGAGCGCCTCGATCCAGATGACCCAGCCGTCAAACAATCGCTATCGGCCCAGCAGGCGTTATTTGATGCCCGAATGGCTGCCTACAAGGGCGAACAGGAAATGTTGGGGGAACGGCTCAACCAGGTTGAAGACGAAGTCTCAGGACTTGAAGCTCAGCTCACCGCACGCACCTCTGAACGTGAGATCAACGAACGCGAGCTTGCCGACATCATTCCACTGTTCGAGCGCGGCTACGTCAATCGCGCGCGCATTTCCCCCTTGCGGCGCGAAAGCGCACGCCTTGGTGGTGAACTTGGCAGACTGAAAGCGGAATTAGCTAAGCTTGACAGCACGCTTTCCGAATCAAGGTTACGCAAGGCACAGTCAGAAAAACAGTTCCTGCGTGAGGTGATAGACGAACTCGGTAAAATCCAGGCGCAACTCGCCGAACAGCGTGAAACCCAAAAGAAATACGCCGAGATCCTCAACCGAACAGAAATCCGAGCCCCCCGAGCCGGACGCGTCCATACACTTTCGACACACACCATTGGCGGCGTTGTAAGTCCAGAAAGCCAGATCGCCCTCATCATCCCGCAAAACGAGCGCATGATTGTCACCGCCCAATTGGCTCCAGCCGACATCGACCGGGTCCGCTCGGGGCTCAAGGCCTCAGTCCTCTTTCCCGCATTCAATGCCCGCACAACTCCACGCCTGGACGGTCTCGTCACCCGTGTCTCGCCAGCTGAAGAAAAAGACGAACAGGGCCGCACCTACTTCACCGCCGAAATCAACATTCCCGCCGACGAACTAGCAAGGGTCGGAGCAGATCATCCTCTGGTGCCCGGTATGCCCGCTGAAGTTTTCATCGAGACCAGCTACCGCTCGATCCTAAGCTACCTCGTGAAACCACTCATAGATGCTGTCAGCCACGCCTTCCGCGAGCGCTGATCTGCGGCAAAACGCGCCAAGTACACGTCCCGTCAAAATCTTCTGTCACCCCAGTGGTGAACGTTGACCTTTCAAGTGTTTAGCCCTTGGGCTTGGTTGAATGAGCAAGCGTTACCGTTATATTGGCAGGCCGTACAATACTCGACTGACGAGAGATTGCGCCCCGAGGTGATGCGCGCACCGATCGGCAGCCTACGAACATGGATAACAACGAGACCTTGGCACACCCCGTGCCGGGCAGAAGCGGGAGCAAAAGCCGGATGAAATGCAATCCTCTGCGCTGGTGGTGGGGTTTGCTGCCTGTCGCAGCCTTGGTGTGGCTTGCCTTCATCTGGGAACGTGAACCAATTCAGCAGGATCTACGGGTCCGCACGCACGAAGCACTTACTGAAGCAGGTCTTACGTGGGCCGGCACAGCTTTCGACGGCCGGGATGGTTTGTTGAAAGGCCTTGCCTTCCGGGACGAACAACCCGTGCGGGCAACCGAAATCGTGTCCAAGGTCTGGGGTGTCCGCGTCGTCGAGCAACAAATCGACCTCATCGATTACGTCGACAATTATGCTTGGGCCGCTGAAACCGCTGACGAGGTAATCATCCTCACAGGCTACGCCCCGAATGAGGATGCTCGCATCAAATTGCGAAAGCTTGTCGAAGCTCGCTTTCCCGGCTTCAAGATCGACGACAAGACAACACTTGCGCGGGGCGCACCGGCGCTACCCGCCTGGACCGGAGTTATCGGATTTGGCCTGGACCGGCTGTCTCAGATGAAGTCTGGCAAACTGCAGCTGTCGGGGCTAGCACTTTCAATTTCTGGAGAAGCCCGAGACTTCGGTGCCTACAAGAGCGCGACCGCCGCACTGGAAAGCGCGGTTCCCGAGGGCGTTACGGTCTCAAAAAACGACATACGCCCGCCCATCGTGAGCCCCTACACCTGGACAGCCTCACGTTCGGCGACACATTTGATTTTATCGGGACATGTTCCCAGCGAACAGCACCGCGAGCGCATTTTTTCTCTGGCTAAGAAAGCCCACCCGAGCGTCGTGATTATCGACCGCATGGAAACCGGCGCTGGGGCGCCGGATGGCTGGGAACTAGCCGTTGACACGACCATATCGCAGATCGCCCGCATGGAAGCAGGAGTCGGGCAAATTTCCGATCGGGACCTTTCTCTGAATGGAAAAGCTCCTGACGAAGACACAGCAAATGCCATCGCGTCCGAAATCGGTGACGCCATTCCCAAAGCCTTCCGATTCCGGCACAGCATTGAGTTCCCAGAACCCAAACCACCGATCGTAAGTCCCTTTACAACCTCAATCGAGGCGTCTGGAGACGTCATTTATCTGACCGGTTTCGTCCCCAATGAGCAACACCGGGCCAGTCTCCTCATAGCTGCTGGCAAGGCCTTTGCCGGTAGGCGAATTGATGATGCTCTCGAACTTGGTTCTGGAGAGCCAGAAGGCTGGCGCCGCTGCGTACTAGCTGGCATCGATGCAACCGGCAAGCTTGGCACCGGGACTGCATCTTTGAGAGATCGGTTCCTAAAAATAACTGCGACCACGTCCAATGAAGAGCTTGCCGCAGCCTTGCCGGGAGATGTCCGCGCCGCCACGACACGCGCCTGCGAAAGCGAAGTTCTTCTGGCACTCGACCTGCCAAAAGAACCTGACCTGAGCTGGCGCGCCATCTACGAGGGCGAAAGCAGCCTGGTGCTCGACGGCGAAGTGCCCGGACTCGAAACGATGACGCTTCTCCTCTCGACCGCTCGCAAGCAGTTTCCGAAAGTCGAAATCGTAAATCGCATGAGAATTGCTGGCGGCTACGCCACGAAGTGGCGGAAGGCCGCCGCCCACGGGATCGCACTTCTGCGACTACTTCGCCGTGGCGAAGCAAGTCTGTCGGGTCAATCCCTCGTCATCACCGGCGAGGCTGCCGACACCGCGGCGGCAACTGCCGTCAAGGACCGTCTGAGTCACAATATGCCGAAGAATTATTTCGGCCGAGAGTTCATTTCGGTGAAATCGGATGCAATGATTTGGGCTGAGGTCGAGGCAAAGCGCAAAGCAGACGACGCCGCCCGCCTCAAGGCCGAGGAATTGGAAAAAGCCAAGCGTCAGAAGGAAGCCGAAGAAGCTGCGCGTGAAGCTGTTGAAGAAGCTTCCCAGCAAGAAAAAACGGAAAAGGCTACCGCTCGCCCAGATGTCGAAGACGACGCCGAAGCACGCCGCAGGCTTGATGATGTTCTCGCCCGTCGTGAAGCTGAACGGAAGACTGCCGAAGAACAAAGTGCTGACGCGGAAGCAGCCAAGGTCCGTGCGGCCGAAGACGCAGCAGAACGCAAGACCAGCCAGGCCGCAGAGACCCGCCGCAAACTGGCTGAACTCTTGGCACGCCGCGAGGCTGACCGCGAAGCCGCCGCCCGCAAAACAGCAAACGACAGAGCCGAATTACGCCGCATCGCCGAACAAGAAGCAAAGCACAAAGCAAGAGTCGAAGCCGAGCGACAGGCAAATGCTAAGGAAGAGGCGATCCGTCATGCCGAGCAAGAGGCAGCACGCCGCAAAGCGTCGGCAGAAGCTCAGGCTGCCATTGCACGAGACCGCAGGACTGCGACATCTCAGCGACAGCCCATACCCGCCGAAGCCTTCAATTGCCAAAAGCGACTTAGCGAGGCGGTGAAAAGCGGCGTTATCCTGTTCGATTATGCAAGTTCCGAATTGAGCGCTAACAGCCGGCCAACTCTCGATAAACTTGCCAAAATCGCGAAGAGCTGCCCGGAAGTCGACCTCGCCGTCGAAGGCCATACAGATTCGATCGGCCAGCGCTCCGACAACCGCCAGCTCTCGTTGCACCGCTCTGAAGCCGTCATCAAATATCTAGTGGGCGTCGGAATTGCGCGATCGCGCCTGCGACCGGTCGGTTATGGCGAAGACCACCCCGTCGCCCCGAACAATACTGCCTCCAACCGCGCCCGCAACCGCCGGATCGAGTTCTCGATCGACATAAATGGCTGAATTGCTCTATCTGCCTCCTGCTAGGCATTCAAACGGCCAACGGTGTCGCTTCAATGCGTCTTTGGTCCACGTCTACAGCCGAAGTCGCGCAATCGGACTTGGCAATCGCCTCCAGCTATGCACAAACAACGCTGGGTAGGGCCTCGCGAACCCATTGGAGCGGAAAATGGATTATCTCGCAGTACAACTTGTCTGGTACCTCGCAGCAGCTTTTGCGATCGGGCTTCTGGTCGGCTGGGTTTCGTGCAGCCGCTCGAAGAACTGAGTCACACAAGTACGGGTCCGAAGTTAAGGGTGGGAAATTAGGACATGGAAAGTTATCTTTGGCAAAGCGCGCTGCTTATGCTCATGGCATATTTTTTGGGCGCCGTTCTTGGCTGCCTTTTGCGGCGCCTTTTCACCTCGAGCGCACCAGCAGAAGTGGCCGCTCTCGGCCGGTCCCCTGCAGATGCAACAGGCGCAGCTACGGCAGCTGCGACCACCATGCGCGAAGCACCCGAGCCCGTACAACCAAGAATCGAAACCGTCGCTCAACCAGCGCCTCCGCAGGAAGCAAAAATTGCTGAGTCCGCGCGCTTCGAACGCGTACTCTCCAGCTCTGTTGGAACCAGTGAGGCGCAGCCAATACCGAAAGACAGCACTGCGACCGAACACACCGCGACAGACGAACCCTCCACGACTGATAATGCCGCCGCTTCAGCAGCTGCTGCGGCCGCAGCAGCAGCCGTTGCAACGCGCACTGCCAAACCAGCATCCAAGCCCCCAGAATCCCGCTTCCCACAAACAGGCAGTAGCGGCGGCCCGTCTGCGGTCGTTGCGCCAATCGCAACCACTCCAGCCGACGATCTGCGCCGCATCGGC
>JAJFHK010000472.1 GCA_021775655.1 Filomicrobium sp.
GCACTCACCGATAGAGGAGACAGAAGGGTCGCTCGTCTGCAGCGTCGGGCCGACCTTGATGCCGCGCCCTACGGCAAGGCCTACGTCGCGTGCAAGCTCCATGTTTGGTCTGATGCCCGTACAAATGATGACCGTGTCGCAAGCGACCGGTTCGCGGCCTGCCAACTCGACACTTTCGATGCGGCTCTCACCATGGAACGCAGCGACTCGCGTACCGGTCAGAACGTGCAGGCCCATTTTCTCAACCGAAGCCGCGAGAAGCTCGCCGCCGCGCATATCCAGTTGGCGGGCCATCAAATGTGTTTCGTGTTCAACGACATATGTTTCAATGCCGCGATCATGCATTCCGCGCGCTGCTTCAAGGCCAAGCAGACCACCGCCGACGACAACACATCTGCGCGAACTGACGGAGCGAGCAACGAGTTTTTCGACATCGTCGAAATTGCGGAACGTATAAACGCCCGGAAGGTCAACGCCTGGGATCGGCGGAACATAAGCGCGCGACCCGGTCGCAAAGACGAGACTCGAATAGGGCCAATTGCGGCCATGCTTCGTCGTGACCGTCTTGGCCTCACGGTCAATATCGACGACGCTGTTGTCGGAGTACAGCGTGACCGTTCCAGGGCCGGGGAAACGGACCGGTTGCTGAACTTGACCAAGTTGTACGTCGCCGCTCAAGAGTGGCGTGAGCTTTACTCTGTTATATGGCTGCCAACGCTCGGCATTGAACAGAATCGAATTGCGCCCTGCGCGTGAGAGTTCTTGTGCGGCACGGATACCCGCTGGACCACCGCCGATCACAATGACTGGCGCTTCTGAAGCATCGCTCTCTAAATTCGCGGCGTGCGATTCCGAAGGTGGGGCCCTGCGTGCTGAAGCAATTTGAGCTGGGCTGACATTTAGCGTCATCGCCTAGCCCGCTTGGCAGAAGAACGATTTTATTGAAGTTCGATTGGGCATTGTTGAAGCGCCTCCGATCGCACGAATCGACAACCTGTTCACGCGACAATCGCGGAACGCCTGCTGGGTCCATTCGCCGGAGCAAAACTTTCAGATAAGGCCGCATTACCTTTGGTCGCTCCGGCGCTGGGTCGTACGAGCGAAAGCAATACTGAGCACTCGCATCATTTGAAGTTAGCGAAATCTGTGCCAGTTTCTTATGTTTCTAATTATATATAAATATCATTATGTTACTCGCCCTCCCCTTGAGGTCAATAAATTGTGCGATGCAAAAAAATGGGGCAGAATTGAAGCTTGGTTGATGACTTTTTGCGCGACTGCAACATCACCTGCTGCCGACCGTCGTTCAAATTTCAATTGTAATTCAGTTTTCTCACGGTACGGATCAACAAGGTCTGCATTGAGTCACCCGAATCGATTGCCGCGCGGCGCAATCAAGTTAGCTCTACCCCTGGACGGCGGAAGACGCCGATCGATGCCATGATTGGGAGTGGTTCAGGCGTCAGCGGCGCGCAAGCGGTGCGTGGCGCTACGAGAAAGCGCCTTCAATGCAGTTGCATCAAGTGCTCCTCGAGCCAGGATTCGCAGTCCAACGAGTTGAGACAACAGGGCTTTTGCCTCAGAATTTACTTTGACTCCAGGAGAAAGCAGGCCTTCCGCCTTGGCTTTGCGCAATCGGGACCGGAAAAATTCCTCTAGCTCTGCGAACGCCCCGATGACCACCTTCTGAACCTCAGGTTCATGGTGGGGAAGTTCGAGCGCCGTATTCACCACGAAACATCCCTTGTATTCTGCATCGCTTAAACTTTCCGCGAGGATGGCATCGAACAATTCGGTGATCGCAGCGATAGGGTTCTCTCGTGTCTTCAGCGAGTTCAGAAGGGCTCTCCGGTGCTCCAAGTCGTATTTCAGAAGCGCCCGCGAGAACAGGGCGTGCTTACTGCCAAAGGCATTGTAGAGGCTGCCTTTGTTGATCCCCATCGCCGCGGTCAGGTCGGAAAGTGAGGTGGCCTCATAGCCCTTGCTCCAAAAGACACACATCGCCTGAGCGGTTGCCTCATCAAGATCAAAGTTTTTCTCCCAGGGCATTCGCAAATTTCCGAAACGTTACGTGCCGCCGACACTTCACCCAAGTGATCACGCATTTCATGCCACCGCGCAACATCGAAGTCTTGACCTTGCAGCTGCGCCCACTTATCCAATTGTATACCGAGCGGTCTAAACTTGCGCAATTCAACGGAGGCTTGGTGAATGCTTGTCGATACACCGGTCTGCGACTTTGGCTGGAAGGCGCCAGACTTCACGCTTAAGGATCCAGATGGGCGTGCGTTCAAAATGTTGGATTACTTGGGCGACAAGGGGCTGCTGGTGGCATTCCTTTGCAATCATTGCCCCTATGTTCAGGCCATCGCTGACCGGCTTGCGCTCGACACTTGCGAGTTGATGGACAACGGCATCAATGTGCTCGCCGTCATGTCGAATGACTATCGGTTTGTCCCCGAGGATAGTCCGCAAAACATGAAGCTTTTTGCCGAACATTACGGATGGAAGTTCCCTTATCTCGTCGACGATGATCAGTCCGTCGGCAAGGCTTACGGTGCGGTGTGCACTCCAGAGTTCTTCGGTCTGAATAGCAACGGAGAGTTGCAATACCGCGGTCGTCTCGACGATGCGCAAATGGAAAACACTAAGGATCGCAAAAGAGAGCTGGTCGAAGCTATGCGTCAGGTCGCGAGCACCAGCGAAGGCCCTCGTCAGCAGCAGCCTTCGATGGGCTGTTCGATCAAGTGGTCCTGATCGCATATTACGCTAAATGTGCGGATCAATCGTCCAGATTTAGTTCGCCATCGTCCAGCATATCGAACACCGTCGTTTGGAGACTATACCGATCGGTATAGACCTGCTATTCGAATGCCGTCAACTTGAGACGGTCACGCCAATTGAGGAAGCAAGTATGATTGATCTTTACACCTCGGCCACACCGAACGGGTGGAAGGCAGCGATTACGCTCGAAGAGCTGGAGCTCCCATACGAAGTTCACGCACTGCAACTCGGTGAGGGCGACCAGAAAAAACCTGACTACCTCAAAATCAATCCGAATGGCCGCATTCCGACGATCATCGACCGTGACGAGGATAATTTCGTTGTGTTCGAATCCGGTGCGATCATGATCTACCTTGCCGACAAGGCTGGAAGACTAATACCGACCGCCGCAAAACCACGCTCGGAAGTCATCCAATGGCTGATGTTTCAAGTCGGCGGACTTGGACCTATGCTGGGTCAGGCAAATGTTTTCTATCGTTATTTCCCCGAAAAAATACCGGCAGTCATCGAGCGTTACCAGAACGAATCCAAGCGGCTGTTGACCGTACTGGATACACGCTTGGAAGATCGTGAGTACCTTGTCGACGACTTCAGCATTGCCGATATCGCGCATTGGTCATGGGCACGCATTCACTACTATGCAGGCGTGGAAATCGACGACCTTCCGCATCTGCAGCGATGGCTGGCGCTGTTGGACGCCAAGCCATCATGCCAGAAAGGCATCGTCGTGCCTGAACCGTTTGTAGAAGATGCGACGGTCGCCATGGCCAAAAAAATGCTGGCTTAAAAGTCGGCTTCAGTTCGAATTACTTCTTAAAAGCAATCAGGAGGAAATGTGATGCCTCAATCGCTTACGGGCGGTTGCCAGTGCGGCAACGTACGCTACGAAGTTCCCGCGGAAATGGCCGCTGCTGCCAAATGTCATTGCAAAGAGTGCCAGAAAACGACCGGCGCTGGCGCGCTGACAGCCGCCGTCTACCCTGAGGGGGACGTGAAAGTTACAGGCGAACTGAAGACCTACAGCTACACGGCCGACAGCGGCAACGTTGTGACTACGAATTTCTGCGGCAACTGCGGCACCAAGATATTCCTTTCAAACCCGGTTGCATTTACCGGCCTGCGGCTTGTGCTCGCTGGAACGCTTGATGATTCAAGCGCCGTGAAGCCGCAGTTTGTTGTGTTTGCGGGTGGCCGGCCGGCATGGGATGGTGACGATCCTTCCATCCCGCACTTCCCAGGTATGCCGACGGGATGAGGATAGATCTCCTTAAGTTATGGTTCTAATCGAATTCCCGTTCTGCTTGGTTAAATCAATACCGGCGACCTCGAGGTCGCCGGTTTTTGATGTTGGGCTCTCCTGGAACTGGATGGGAACGGACTGAATCAAAGCTCAGTGCAACTGTCTCAGACAGCGAGACATTTGAAGCAGAGTGCTTGCTGCCACCGGGCTGAGGACAGGTCATTTGAGAATGAGGCTAGAGCATGCGTAAGGCAGTAGTCATTGGCGTTGGACCCGAGCAGGGCCTTGGCGCTCAACTGTGCAAGCGGTTCGCAAGTCAGGGCTTACATGTTTTTGCCGCTGGCAGGACGCAGGCCAAAGTCGAGGCAATTGCATCGATGATCGTCGATGAGGGTATCGGGCAGGCGACAGCGGTCGTGTGTGACGCCACCGACGAAGCGCAGGTAACCGCCTTGTTCGATCAAATAGGGGATGGCCTGGAACTCGCCATCTATAATGCGGGTAATAATACGCCTGGGCGGATTGTCGATATGGACTCCCGTTACTTTGAACAGAGCTGGCGCGTCATCTGCTTTGGTGGATTCCTCTTCGCCCGTGAAGCGCTGCGTCGGATGGTGCCAGACAGTGAAGGCAGCATCTTATTCACGGGAGCGAGCGCCTCGCTCAGGGGCCGACCGGGCTACGGCGCATTCAATTCGTCAAAGGCTGCATTGCGGGTTCTCGCGCAGGCCATCGCTAAGGAATATGGCCCTGAGGGAATTCACGTAGGCCATGTGGTGGTCGACGGTGGAATCGCGGGTGACAAGATCATCAACGGCCGGCCGGAT
>JAJFHK010000473.1 GCA_021775655.1 Filomicrobium sp.
AAGCTGGCAACGTTCGCGATTTCTGCGAGCGTTGGGGCGCCGATTTCGACCTCATGCTGCCCCTCGATGCCGACAGCCTCATGTCCGGCGACGCAATTGTCCGCATGACACGCATGATGCAGGCACATCCGCGGCTTGGAATTCTACAGAGCCTTGTTGTCGGCATGCCTTCCGAAAGTGCATTCGCCCGGATTTTCCAGTTCGGAATGCGTCACGGAATGCGTTCTTACACGATGGGCCAAGCTTGGTGGGTCGCCGATTGCGGACCGTTCTGGGGACACAACGCCCTTGTTCGCGTTCGCCCATTCAGGGTCCATTGCGAACTTCCAACACTCCCCGGCAAGCCGCCGCTCGGCGGTCACATCCTCAGCCATGACCAGGTCGAGGCCGTGCTCATGCGCAAGGCCGGCTACGAAGTTCGCGTCCTGCCTTACGAGATCGGATCGTGGGAAGAAAACCCGCCGACGATGATCGACTTTTCCAAGCGCGACACGCGCTGGTGCCAGGGAAACATGCAGTATGCCGGCCTGATCAATTATCCAGGCCTCAGGCCTCTCAGTCGCTTCCAGCTTCTGTGGGCGATGTTGATGTTTATTGGCATTCCCGCCTGGACGTTGATTATCGCTCTCCTGCCGGCTGCGGCATATGAAGCCAGCAATGTCGCCAACTATCCCGTCGACATCGCTATCGGGCTTTATGCAGCATTCTTCGCGATGTCCTTGGCTCCCAAAATCGCCGGCCTCATCGACACATCGTTGACCAAGGACGGGATGAAAAGCTACGGCGGACCGCTCCGCTTCGTAGCAAGCGCCGTCATCGAGTTAGTATTCTCATTCCTGCAAGGCGCAGTTTCCGCAGTGCGCACGACCATCTTCATGATTGGTCTGGCATTTGGAAAATCAGTCATCTGGGGCGGCCAATCCCGCGACGCACATGGCGTGTCCTGGGCCACCGCGTTCGAAAGTTTTTGGCCGCACACCTTGTTTGGAATCGCAATTTGTGGCGCCCTCTATTCGGTCTCGCCAACCGTGCTAATGTGGAGCTTACCGCTCACTCTGGGCTACCTTCTCGCAATTCCTTTTGCGGTGATTACTTCGCGTCCATCGGTAGGCCGCTGGCTCAAGCGTGCAGGCCTGTGCGGTATTCCTGAGGACTTCAAAACGCCCGACGAGATCAACACCGTTAACAACTACCATTTCGTCGGTGATGACTCGACCCCAATCACCCAGCACGCTGCGTGAACGGTGACCGCCGGTGACCGAACACAATCACGCAGTCATCGAGCGCCTAGGCACAAAATTCCCAATCCTGCGCCGCTCGCTCGATGTCTATTATGGCGACCCGGCGCGGGCTGCGGCAATGGACCGGATGTATGAACGGTTCATCGCACCTGGAGCGCTCGCTTTCGACATTGGCAGTCACGTCGGTGACCGCATCGGGTCGTTCCGCAGGCTCGGCGCGCGGGCCGTAGCTCTCGAACCTCAACCTGATTGCGCCCAGGTCATCCGTGAGATCTATGCCGGCGACACGGAAGTTAAACTCGAGGAGGCTGCTTGCGGGGCGGCACCCGGTCGATTGAAGCTGCGAGTCAACTCCGCAAACCCAACCGTGACGACAGCCTCGTCTGAATTTATTGCGGCCGCGGATGGCGCTCCAGGCTGGCAGGAACAGATTTGGGATCGCGAAATCGAAGTCCCTTCGACGACCCTGGATGTGCTCATAGCGACCCATGGCAATCCCTGCTTCGTCAAAATTGACGTCGAAGGGTTCGAAGATTCCGTCATCGAAGGACTCTCTGCGCCTATTCCTGCATTATCCTTTGAATTCACCACGATTAGCCGTGATGTCGCCTATCGCTGCCTGGACAGATTGTCTTCACTTGGCCCATATCGTTTTGATATCGCCCTAGGCGAAACCCAAGAACTGACATTTGGAGAAGGCAATGACGTCAATGCCGTTGAGATGGCTGCGCACATCCAGGCCCTCGCGCACGAAGCCAACTCTGGCGACATCTACGCCATGCTGCGCAGTTAGAACGGTCCGGCAAGCAGCTATTTTACTTCTTGCTACACTCACGATGACTCTGCTGACTTCCGGCCTATCTCCGTTAACGACAACCGCTGAAACAACCCCGAAGCCAGATGTTCCCCCGGCGGTGAAAACGGTCCCCGTCGGAGTTGCTGTCGAGAACCGCTCCGAACCGGTGCTGTGCGCAGAAAAAGACAACGTCACGCTAACGTTTGCGCATCCCAAAGTGACAAAGTTTAGGTTGGAAGCTGCCCATCCCAACTACATCAACACGCTGCAGGAAGATTCATTCGAAGCTGACTGGACAGCTTGCGATATGTCGCCCAAAGCGACTGCAAAGCCACCCCGTGAAAAAATCACTCTCTACGAAGATGTGAACATTTGGGTGGTCGGCTACAAATTCCCGAGTTTCTGGCGCAACCGCGACGTTCCGTTTCGCGTTGGAGGCAAGACCTTCAAAGGACTTCATCTCATCCAAGTCTGGGTCCGCCACGATGAACGCGCCGAGGAAGTGCTCGTCGTTTATCCAGCCGATGGCTATTGGCGCGCACGACCGCTGCCCCCAAAACACTTGGGCTGGAGCGCATACGGTTCATCTTTCATGATTGGCCCGATCGAAGACGCAGGCCGCCCGGTCGTCAATCTTGCCAGCATAGGGTTTGACCCTGAAGCGCGCATCTTCGCGCTTAAGTTTGCGGGTGGTGGTCTTGCTACGCTGACAATGGCTCAACTCGACCGCAACGTGCAGGTCATCGACATTGAATTCGAAGAACCGATTTCCGGACCGCCGTTCGCGGCACTTCGCTCAATGTACGTCACCCGATTCAACAACGATGTCGCAGAGGTTTCCGTCTTAGAGGACAATGCGCCAGCTTGGCGCGAGCAGTCCATCATGACATTCGAAAACTCAGCATCTGCGCGAGAAGTCTGGACCGGCCGACTCTATCCTTCACGACACAATACATCGGCACCAGACATGGTCTTTCGCTATTTCGAAGGCCTCCCACCTTCCGGAACGCAATCAAGCGCCACGCCTGATGCGGAAGACCCGTAAAGCCTACCAGGCGAGATGCGCCATCGCAGCCTTGGCTGTCGGTGCATCGCCGGCAAACAATTTTTCAAGGCGCAATTGAGAAATACGACCATCTTCGATTGTATCTTCGCGGTGAATGCCACCCGCGATAAACAACGCATCGATACCGAATGACTTGGCCCCTATGAGGTCGGTACGAACCGCATCGCCAATAACAAGCAGCCGTTCCAAGTCAACAGATTCGCCACGCAATTCCTGGGCCTCCGCCAAGGCGGTTTCATAGGCGATCGCATGCGGCTTGCCGGCCCAGAAAACCTCCCCACCGAGATCTTCGTAAAGATCGCCCAGCGCGCCGGCGCAAAGATAAAGCGTGCCGCCTACGTCCACGACAAGGTCGGGGTTGGCGCAGACAAATGGCAGGTTCAGTTCAAGCGCCTGGGTAAGAACGTGGCGATAGTCTTCTGCGGTTTCGCTAAGATCGTCATTCAGACCTGAGCACAGAATTGCATCTGCTTTGGATAGCTCCCCACTTAAAGCGCCGACTTTCTCGAACAAGGCAGCGTCGCGATCCTGCGGGCCGATCGGGTAAAGCTGCTGAAATCCGCGCTCGCCCACGTGCCGGAGCGCGATATCGCCGGACGAAACGATCGAATCCCAAGCTTCACGCGGCAGTCGACGCTCGTCCAGCATCCTCGCAACTTGGTGCTCGGGAACGGGCGCATTCGACACCAGCACAACCGTGCCACCCTCTTCGCGGAATCTCAGCAATGCTTCCGCTGCAGGCCCCAATGCCGCATGACCATCATGGACGACGCCCCACACGTCGCAGAAAAGGACATCGTAGCGCTCAAGGAGGTCACCCGCCGCAGTGATGATCGGAGGCGCCATCGGTTCAATCATTCAATATCCCTGAAAGACAGGCTGATAACTGGATTCATAAGTGGCCTAATTCGCAAGACCGAAGGATGGCCGCAATTTGATACCGAGTAACGACCCTGCAAATGCCGATGCAAACCACACCCAGCCGTGCAGAGATCCCGAAGCGATACCGCCTAGAAACGCACCAATATTGCAACCGAATGACAACCTGGCCCCATACCCCATCAACAACCCGCCGAGGATCGCCCCAGCAATACTAATCGCACCGGGCCAAGGGCCCTTACCGAAGGTGCCAGCAAGACCAGCCGCCAACATCGCCCCCAGAATCAGCCCGATATTCATCACCGATTGCTGGTTGGTCACCAGGGCGCCAACAAGGATGTCGGAAGACTTGGCCCAGCCCCAGAATTCGTATGCGCCGATGTCAACGCCAGCCAGCGAAGCAATCGTCGCCCCCCACAAGGCAAAACCATATGTCACGGCCCATGGAAACCCGCCGACAAGAAGAGTAGCAACGTTAAGAACGACCAGTGCAGCCCCAGCCCAAACTAGGCTCCACGGTCCCCGCCACATCCATCCAGCCCGCGGACTAGGCGTCGACACTTTTACGGCGGACCCTTTCCCGTGCTGATAGGCGCGCTCCAGAAGAATGATCAGCCCCCACACTCCTGCGAGTGCTGCGATCCCAAAAATAACTGCACCCGGCACACCAAATTCTTTTGCGAAATTGATGGTGCCGATACCCGGCAGTTTCCACCATGACCAGTGCAAGGATGCTAGCAGCGAACCAACGATAAAACCGGGCAGCGTGAACAGCATCCGCTTGGAGCCACCGCCTAGTGTGAAGAGCGCCCCTGATCCGCAGCCGTTGCCAAGCTGCATGCCGATCCCAAACATGAATGCGCCAATCACAACGGTCAGGCTAACCGGCGCAATAAGCCCGTTAAATTTCGCATCAACCGGCAAATACCCCGTGATGATCGGGATAAATAGGATCATTGTCGCGCCGATTACCGCCAGTTGCGCTTTCAGCCCCCGACCATCGCCACGGGTAATGATCGACCGCCACCCTGATGTGAAACCGAACGCACCATGCAGGAGTGCGAACCCCAGTCCTGCACCAATCAAGAACAGAAGCGCTTTCTGAGTTGAAACCTGCGCTGCCAGCAAAACACTACCGATGGCTAGCAGACTGAGCGCAATCATGACCGCTCGCGTATTCGCTCCAGCCAGAAACCCATCCGAGCCACCAGCCGAGAACTCCTCGCTTTGCAAATTCGCCATGAAATCCTCAGATCTCGCACTTCGCGTTTGCGCTCCAGTGTCCACTACGGAGCACGATTACAGCGAACCCCGCAAGAAGACAAAGCTCTTGCCAGCAGGCATGGATAGACCAGAAGACTTCGGTCTCTATTGGCATATCGGATGAGGGTGCTGACCTAGCGGCGAATGCGCCGGCGTCGAAACGAAGAATCTGGCTGCGGCTGAGGTGCCCCTACGTCGCTGCCCTCGGCGGCCGCACCCGCTGCCTGTGAATCACTAGGCGCTGTGCTTGCAACATCGTTTTTCGGAGTCTTGCAACCCGCCAGCCAGATGTCGAAGACAGGATGTTCGACTGCATTCAGCCCCGGGCTCTCCGCCAACATCCAGCCAGTAAACAGCCGTTCTGCCGTTCCATCGAGTTTAACCTCGTCGATTTCGACAAACGATGTCGTCTTCGGCCTTTCGGTGGGTGGTCGCGAGTAGCAGACGCGTGGCGTCACTTTGAGCTGACCGAATTCAACCGTCTCATCAAGCGGCACTTCAAGTTCGGAAATGCGGGCTGTGACTTTGTCGAGCGCGGTGAAAACCGCAACACCGTTCTCGAACCGTTCCGCCATTGAAGGCGTCGCAGCTGCAATGCCAACGACGGCAACTAACATTGGGGCGTATCGGCTATTGAATGTCATGGTGCTCAAGCTACGTCCCAATGATGACGCTTTGCT
>JAJFHK010000474.1 GCA_021775655.1 Filomicrobium sp.
TGTGGGGGATACATATGGTCCACAGCGGTGTTATTCGGGCGTTCGGCGGCCGGCTTAGGCCACCGATGGAAGGCGTTTTTCGCTAAGCTTGGGATCACGGCGGGTCTTCAGAGCAGTACGGCGACGGCATCGATGGCGACCAGCTTCATCGCTGCTGGCTTCATGTCACTGGCATCAGCCCTGGTGGTAACGCTGGGTGCCAACGTGGGTACCGAACTGATCGTTCAGGTGCTTACCTTCGATGTGGCAGTTATCGCGCCGATCTTCATCCTGCTTGGTCTTGTGGCTTTCAAAAGGGGGGCAATACGCGATCACGTGATCTAGGTCGCGTCAGCATTGGCGTAGGCTTAGTCCTCCTGGCGCTTCAGCTCATCGTTGACACAACAATAGAGCCGGTCGAGAAGACCAACGCTTTGCATGAACTCTTTGCGCTTATTTCGGTTGATCCGACGCTTGATGTCGCGATCGCTGCCTTGTTCACATGGCTGGCTAATTCAAGCGTCGCCATCGTTGTGGTGGTAAGAGATCGGAAGGATGCCTTCCAAGGCTTGGATTCACTAAACGGAAAACTTGCTCAAGCGCTCAGCCTAATGGCTGAGAAGATTATGGAGCGAGCGTCGCTGGATGGGGCGGAGTAAGCGACGATGGCTCCGTACGAACTCACGTCTGATGTTCTGCTGGCTTCTCGATGTCGGAAAGTCGGAAATTGGCATATCAGCTGAACTGCGTAAGTCGTTGAAAATATTGGTGGGTGATGAAGGATTCGAACCTTCGACCCGCTGATTAAGAGTCAGCTGCTCTACCAACTGAGCTAATCACCCGAAGCTATGCGAATTGCCGTCCAAGTCGTCCAAATGGGTATGGAGGGTTCAAACTGAAAGGGGGCCAACGAGGCCCCGAAACAGACGGTCCTGGTAGCACCTGGGCTTCCTGCTGTCTAGCAGCGTGAATTCGATCAGGAGGGAAAAACTCGCAAGTCAGGTTCGACCTCAAAGCGGCTGCTGATTCTTCGATGGTTTTCATAGGTCCTGCGCGCAGGCCCAGCCGCTGGCCCAGGCCCATTGAAAGTTATAACCCCCTAGCCAGCCGGTAACGTCAACGGCTTCGCCAATTACATAAAGTCCGGGAACGAGGCTTGCCTGCATTGTGCGTGAAGACAACTCTTTCGTCGCGATACCGCCTGCGGTGACCTCGGCTTTCGAGAACCCTTCCGTGCCAGTGGGCATGAACGGCCAAGCCGCGAGGCGGTCTTCAATTTGCTTGAGGTTGCGGTCCGATAAGTTCGCCAGGGTACCTTCTGCGAGGTCTTTCTCGCTGATCTGTTCAGCAAGGAGTTGCGCCAAGCGTGCTGGCAAAACGCCAGCGAATGCCGCCGCAAGCGTGGATTTTGGTTTGCTGCGCTTGGCGGCAGCAAGCCAGCTGGATTGCTGGTCTGGCACCAGATTGAGTGTGACCGGTTCTCCGGGCGACCAGTATGAGGATATTTGAAGGATCGCCGGGCCCGAGAGACCTTTGTGTGTGAATAGCGCGGCCTCGCGAAATGCAGTCTGACCGCAACGCGCGATGACCTCGGCGGAGACGCCTGTCAGATTTCCAAAAATCTGTTCGGCGTGCCCAAGCTTGAGCGGGACGAGCGCTGGGCGCGGAGTGATAACTTCAAGTCCGAATTGGCGTGCAATGTCGTAGGCAAAACCAGTGGCTCCCAACTTTGGGATCGATGGGCCGCCGGTTGCCAGTACCAGTGCAGGTGCTATTGCCGTTTGATCATCGAAAGTTACGCGGAATTCACCGTCTGCATGGGAGATGTCGCGTGCGATTTGACGCAAACTCAGCCTAACGCCGCCCTTGGAGCATTCGTTGCGGAGCATGTCGACAATCTGGCGAGCCGATCCGTCGCAGAAAAGTTGACCGAGCGTCTTTTCATGCCAAGCGATGTTGTAATCGTCGACGAGTGCCAGAAAATCAGAGGGCTGGTATCGTTTTAATGCCGATTTGGCAAAGTGCGGGTTTTGAGAGAGGAAACATTCCGGGCGTGTGTCGATGTTGGTGAAATTGCAGCGGCCGCCACCGGAAATGAGTATCTTTTTGCCGGGCCGCTCGGCGTGATCGGCGAGTAGGATGCTGCGCCTGCGCTGGCCGGCGATGGCCGCGCACATCATGCCCGCGGCGCCGGCACCGAGGATAATTGCATCGTAGCGGGTCGTATTCTTTGTCATTTTTTGTGCTGAAAGTGTTTTGCAGTTGGCTGGCTAACTCGTCGTTGACTTCTCACTTACTTGACGTGTGATTACTGAGGGTTTCACCTGCGGTGTGCAGATTGAAGAACCCAATTTGGCAAATAACGCAAAGGCTTCTTTTTGATCTGGAAGATTGCAGTTGGGTGGGTGTCTCGCGGCTGGAGATTGAAACTTCGGTCAGTAGCGCCTTTGTGCGTTCTGCTTTCGTGGATCGATGGTCACATCGGTACTGCAGCAGCCCAGCAACCTGCTGCCTGGGACGCGACGATTGCTGCGCCGCAACCTGCGGTCACCGACCCGGTCAAAGTTTTGATCTTGGAGATGCTGGCTGAGCCTCGGTCCGTTCCGCTGCCAGTGCGACAGCGCAAGGAAGCGCTGCTTTCATACTATTCCGATCCTGCAAGCCGCGTGCTGTGGCAGGACGACACATTGTCCGAGCCATTTCTCCGGCGGCTGGAGAATGCCCATGTTGACGGCCTTGAATCTCACGCCAACTTACATGAGCAGCTTCAGCTTGTCGGCCGCGTTAGTCGTTTTGCGTTATCAAGAGAGGCGCACGTTCATCAGGCGGCATC
>JAJFHK010000475.1 GCA_021775655.1 Filomicrobium sp.
CAGTAGCTGTAGGTTCAAGGGTGAAAATTGTGATTTATTCGATAGGGGAATTGGCGGCGACCGCGGGCATTGCCGCGCAAACGCTGAGATACTATGAGCAAATTGGCTTGATGCCTGAGCCGCCGCGAACCGAAGGCGGTCAGCGCCGATACGATGAGGGTCTTGCCAAGCGACTGCTGTTTGTCCGCCGCGCTCGCGATCTCGGGTTCGCAGTAGAAGATATTCGGAGTCTCTTGGAGTTGGCCGCCCGTCCAGAGCAATCGTGCGCATCGGTTGATCTGATCGCGGAAACCCATCTAGCGGCGATTGACGCAAAAATTAAATCGCTCAAGGCGTTGCGTGTTGAACTTAGCCGCACTCTGAAATGCTGCGCCAAGGGGCGGATATCTGATTGCAGGGTAATCGACGTTCTGGAAACAGAGAAGCGGCGTCATGTTCGAAATGGCTGAGGGGTCCAACTCCGCTTAGGGCCCTGGTTGTGTAAAAATGCGGCGACGATGCCGAGCATGATTTGGTTCTCTTGAAATCTCCGCGTGGGGGATCAGGTGATGCGATTTGTGGAAGGTGCTGATTGGGCTCAGTCGACGCTGTTTCCGGAATGCCTTTAGGATTGGGTCGATGTGGACAGCCCGGTTCGGGTGATCGACGTTTTCGTCGACAAATTCGACCTAAGCGACCTCGGCTTCTCCAGTGTCGAGCCGCAATCCACCAGTCGGCCTGCGTATCACCCTTCTGTTTTGCTGAAACTTTAAGTCTATGGCTATCTCAACGCGGTGCAGTCGAACCGGCGTCTTGAGCGCAACACGAACACGTTCTCGGAGATGACCAACTGCGATTTGACCAAAACCCGCAGGCGATGCGCACGCGCCGCGAAACGGTCGAGCATCCCTGTTCGGGACGACCAAGTCGCGGATGGGAACCACGCACCTCTTGATGAAGCCTGATGAACGTGAAAACGGAAACCGCGCTCGTTGTCCTGGCCTATAATCTCACCCGCGTGATGAACATTCTCGATACTGAGCTGCTTCTGAAGGCGATTCCGGCCCGACCCAGCGCCTCAGCGCAGCACGTTACCGCCACTACGGACTCGACCCGGTGCAGTACAAAGCAAATGTCCAGATCGAGCTTGATTGGAATTGAATCGCCATCGGATTGTTTCGCGATGGATGGTGGCTTGCGCAGTGGGTTCATTGTTCGAAGTCTGCCAAGCGTTGCCGTTGTGACAGGTGGAAGAATACTTCTCGACCGTTATCACGTGGGCGTGAATAGATTTCTGCCGGCGCAGTGACCCTATTTGTCCGGCGTGCGCTATAAGCGAACCCGGGCTAACAGGGTCCATCCCCGAGACTGGACGTGGAGAACCACTTTTGAGCAAGCAAGCTGGATCGAATGCACTCTTGGGCCTCTGGCCAGTGTCGATACATGTTGGGTGGGCGATTGTTACGTTAATGTGCGCATTTGGTGTTGCCGGACCTTCACTGGCCCAGGGCACGCCGCAACCGGTTATTCTCGCCGAAGCTGTCGACGAGCAGATTGTCGATCGCGTCGAGGCACTGGGCACGCTGCGCGCCAACGAGCAGGTCACTATAACGGCGCAGGTGACTGAAACCATCACCGAGTTGAAATTTGAGGACGGCCAACGCGTCGCCAAGGGCGACGTACTAGCCTTGATGACCAATTCGGAGGAATCTGCCCAGTTGCAGGAGGCGGAGGCAACGGTTCGGGAAGCCGCCGAGCAACTTGAGCGGACCAAGCCCCTCGCCTCGCGTGGGGTCAGTTCTGAAGCGCTACTGTCCGAACGCCGCCGCGACTATGAAACGGCGGTTGCGCGTCTCGAGGCAGTCAAATCGCGTCTTGCCGATCGGAGCATAGAGGCTCCCTTCGACGGTGTTGTTGGATTGCGACGGATCAGCATTGGCGCGCTTGTCGAACCCGGCAACGTCATCACGACGATTGATGATGACACTATCATGAAACTCGACTTCTCGATCCCATCAACTTTTCTATCGACCATGCGTGTTGGCCTCACAATCGAGGCCAATGCCGACGCTTTCGGCAATCGCACCTTTTCCGGCAAGGTTTCGGGAATTGACAGCCGGGTCGATCCCGTGACGCGTTCGGTGACCGTGCGAGCTCTCATCCCGAATCCAGAAGGAATCCTGAAGGGCGGTATCCTGATGACGGTGGAAGTGTTGAAGAACGAGCGGCAAGCCGTTGTCATACCCGAGCAGGCCGTGATCGCACGAGGACGCGAAACCCGTGTTCTCGTCGTTGACCCTGCCGCTGAAGGCCCCACAGCAAAGTCACGATTGGTGGTCCTTGGCACCCGCCGCGAAGGCAGGGTTGAGGTTGTCTCGGGGCTTTCAGTTGGGGAGTTCGTTATAACCGATGGAACGCTGCGTGTCAGAGACGGACAGCCAGTCAAAGTAACCGCAATCGACAAAGGCGAAGAGCCGCTTACCGAGCTTCTCAAGCAAAAATCGGCAAAGGATACCTGATTTCGTAGCGCTGCTGGTTCGAACATGCAGCGCGATTGTGGAGTCCCGAAGGGCACGAAGTCACTCGGCACGTCGAAAGTCCTTCACGGCAAACTGCTGTTAGTTAAACCGGGCGGTCATCAGATGTTTATTTCAGATATATCGGTCAAGCGCCCAGTCTTGGCTGCGGTTCTATCGCTTCTGCTGATTGCCTTCGGGCTGGTGGCCTATGATCGCCTGCCGTTGCGCCAGTACCCTGATATCGATCCACCCGTCGTCAGTATCGAGACCCTCTACCCCGGCGCCTCCGCCAACATCGTTGAAAATCGCGTAACCGAACTGATTGAGGAGCGCATTTCGGGCGTCGAAGGCATCTCGTTTATCGAGTCGAAGAGCGAAGACGGCGAGTCGACCGTTACAATCGAATTCAAAGTCGGGCGGGACGTCGACTCCGCCGCAAACGACATTCGCGACCGCGTTTCCGGAATCCTCAATGACCTGCCAGATGAAGCCGATCCCCCTGAGATTCAAAAGGTAGACGCCGATCAGGACGTCATCATGTGGCTGAACTTGGCCAGTGACGACATGACCGTGCCTGAGCTCACCGACTATGCCCAGCGGTATCTGGTCGACCGGTTCTCGGTCCTGGACGGCGTCGCCCGCGTCAGGGTTGGCGGACAACAGGTTTATGCGATGCGCATATGGCTGGACCGCAAGGCGATGGCAGCCAGGGGATTGACGGCCAATGATGTTGAAAATGCCTTGCGTTCTGAGAATGTCGAATTGCCTGCCGGCTCAATTGAATCGCGTGACCAACTTTTCACGGTGCGCATCGAGCGCTCGTTCACATCAGCTGAGAAGTTCGCAAATCTGGTTATACGTCGCGGCGAAGATGGTTATCTGATCCGGCTCGGCGACATTGCGCGCGTCGAAAAGGGTACGGAAGAAGACCGCAGCTTTTTCCGCGGAAATCAAGTGCCGATGGTCGGTATCGGCATAATCAAGCAATCGACAGCCAATACCATTGCGGTCGCTCGCGCGGCAAAGGAAGAGGCTGCCCGCATTAACGCTGCCGGGCTACCCGAAGGCATGGCCATTCGCCAGAGTTATGACACATCGGTGTTCGTCGAAGGTGCTATTTTCGAGGTTTACAAGACGCTCTTCGTCGCTATCGGCCTCGTCATTCTCGTTATTCTCCTGTTCCTTGGAAGCTTGCGGGCAACGCTTGTGCCCGCAGTCACGGTGCCGGTGTCAATCGTTGCGACATTCACGGTACTCTACGCCCTGGGCTTTTCCATCAATCTCCTGACACTGCTTGCATTGGTGTTGGCGATCGGGCTCGTGGTCGATGATGCGATTGTCGTCCTGGAGAACGTCGTGCGTCGCATCCGCGAGTATGGGGAAACGCCGCTCGTAGCGGCCTTTAGAGGCACACGCCAAGTCGGGTTCGCGGTCATAGCGACCACCGTCGTTTTGATCTCTGTGTTCGTGCCGATCGCATTCCTGGAAGGAGATATCGGCCGGTTGTTCTCCGAATTTGCCCTGACTATGGCCGCCGCCGTTGCCTTTTCGAGTTTCGTTGCGCTGTCATTGTCACCGGTGATCGCCAGTAATGTTCTCAAAAGTTACGACAAACCGTCATTTGGCGAGCGCGCCGTCGACAAAGTATTCGGCGGGATTCGCAAAGCCTACCGGGCATCGCTTCACGTGGCGCTTCGCGCTTGGTTCCTCGTTGTGCTGATCTTCTGCGGTCTCGTCGGTGCTTCTTGGTGGCTTTTCGAAAATCTGCCAGCCGAATACGCACCCAAAGAGGACCGAGGCGCATTTTTCGTCATCGTCAACGGACCGGAGGGCGCGACTTACGCCTACATGAAAGAGTACATGGATGAGATCGAGCGGCGTCTGATTCCTTACACGGAATCCGGAGAGTTCGAGCGGCTGCTTGTTCGAGCACCGCGAACCTTCAACAACTACGAGACCTTCAATACCGGAATTACTATCGTCGTGCTGAATGATTGGGCCAAGCGGCGCTCCGCCTGGACGATCATGAACGAAGTGCGTGGCAGCCTCGCCGACCTGCCAGGGGTTCGCGCTTTCCCGGTGATGCGCCAGGGGTTCGGTGGCGGCATTCAGAAACCATTCCGCATGACGATCGGCGGGGGCACGTGGGAGCAATTGGCTGAATGGCGAGACGTGCTGGTTTCTGCACTCGAGAAGGACAACCCCGGCCTGATCGGTCTTGACTGGGATTACAAGGAAACGCAGCCACAGTTGAGGGTTGAGATAAACTATAACCGTGCGGCAGAGCTGGGGGTCACCGTTTCGAACATCGGCCGCACTCTGCAAACCATGCTCGGATCGCGCCGCGTGACAACCTATATCGATGAGGGGGAGGAGTACGACGTCATCCTGGAGGGTGAACGAAACAGCCAACGCACACCTGCCAGTTTGCAGAATATCTACGTGCGCTCAGGGCGAACAGACGCACTGATTCCCCTTTCCAACTTCGTGACCGTCCGTGAAGAAGCCGGTTCAACATCCTTGAATCGCTATAATCGCATCCGGGCGATCACTGTGGAGGCCAATCTTTCCGACAACCTGGCTCTCGGAGAAGCGCTCGCACATGTCGAGAAACTCGCCCGCGATAAACTGCCTCCGTCGGTGATCATCGACTACAAGGGTCAGTCTCTCGACTACAAGAACGCCGGCCAGTCTCTGCTGTTTGTATTCCTTCTCGGCATCGTCGTGGTGTTTCTCGTACTTGCCGCACAGTTCGAAAGCTGGGTTCATCCGTTCGTTATCATGTTTACTGTCCCGCTTGCCGTTGGCGGCGCCCTTTTCGGCTTGTGGTTTTCCGGTGCAACGCTCAACATCTACTCGCAAATCGGGCTGATCATGCTTATCGGGCTTGCCGCGAAGAACGGCATCCTAATCGTCGAATTTGCAAACCAGTTGCGGGATGAAGGCGCTGACTTCGACGCGGCGCTGGAAGAAGCAGCAGTTACCAGATTGCGGCCCATCATCATGACCGGTATTACTACCGCCGCTGGCAGTATTCCACTGATCTGGTCGTTCGGCGCCGGAGCCGAAACTCGCTTCGTGATCGGAATCGTCGTTTTGTCAGGAGTCATGGCGGCGACGTTTCTGACGCTTTATCTCGTGCCGGTTGCCTATTCGCTTTTCGCGCGCAACACCGGGTCGCCCGGCGACGTAGCGCGGAAACTCGAGGTCGAGGCTGTGAGCGACGATGCAGGGCTGAAACCAATGCCGTCCACTTCTCCTGCAGAATAAGTGCAACCACTCAGGTTCCCGACCGAGCGCATCAGAAGTGCTGATGCGATCGCCCAAATTGATAGTGCCTTTTGTGAATCAACTTGAGAGGTGATCAGTGATGTCCGATTTCCACGCAGCAAACCCAAGCCGCCGGACGATATTGAAGGGTGCCGCGGCACAATTCGCCCTTTGCCTGAGTGGCTCATTGAGCAGCGCCTTGGCTGCAGCGCCGATGATGGGCGTCGTCCGACCGTCGGTCTATCGTTTCAAGCTTGGTGATTTTGAGATTACAAATATTCTTGATGGCTACGTTGTACGCCCCGGTCCGCACCCGATTTTTGGGCAGGACCAGAAGGAGACGTCCGTTCAAGACTTCGCGCGTAAACATCATCTGCCAACGACGCAACTGGAAAACCCTTATACGGTCACTCTGGTCAATACCGGTTCGCACCTCGTCTTGTTCGATACGGGCAATGGTGAAGCGAGGCGCGATGCAACGAAGGGGTTGCTGCGCATGAGATTGAAGGATGCAGGCTTCAGCCCCGAACAGGTTGACGTTGTCGTTATCACACACGGGCACCCCGACCACATCGGAGGCCTTTGGGAGTCTGGCGTTCCGGCCTTTCCCAACGCCCGCTATGTTTTCGGCGAATCCGAATTCGATCACTGGAAACGTGGCGACAACGTTCCTGACCGGCGCAAAAAGAACCGCGAGCAGTTCGTGCGCTCTGTGGTGCCGCTGGCGGAAAAGGCGACGTTCGTAAAACCGGGGCAAGACGTAGTGCCGGGCATCCAATCGATCGAAGCCTTCGGGCATTCGCCGGGAATGCTCGCCTACCGGATCGAGAGCGGCGGCCGTAATTTGCTTCTGTGGGCGGACCTGACCAATCACTACGTAATGTCGCTCATGAAACCCGACTGGCATGTCCTGTTCGACCATGACAAGGCACAAGCCGCCGCCGCGCGCAGACGCATACTCGCTCTGGTCGCGGATGAAGCGATCCCTGCCATCGGCTACCACATGCCATTTCCGGCAGTCGGTTTTGTCGAGCGCTCAGGTGAAAGTTTTCGGTGGGTTCCCGCGAGCTACCAGTTCAATCTTTAACGCAGCAATTCGCCGAGATAGCGCGACGTGTCTGGGTCGATGCGATTACTATCGGCGCAATAGCGTGAATAGTAACACTGCAAAGAATCCGGATCGAAGATACCAGCATTGCAAGCGCAGCGGCTACGAATTCCAGTGGGGGCCCTATGGGTAATAGATTGGGACGCATTGCCTACAAGTCCGGTGCAATCGTATATTTTCTCTGGGGCCTATTGCACGTTTACGCAGCATACCTTTCGATCGAGCTTGCAAGATCGCTGGAGTTCAGCACGCTTCAGAGCAAGGTCTACCAAAACGGATGGAATTTGGCCTATATATCAGTATTTTGTGCTGGCATCGCAATTCTGAAAAACTGGAGGAACAGCATTGCGGGCTATTGGTTGAATCTCATTACGATTAGCGTTGTCGATATTGGTTTTCTCGTTTTGATTTA
>JAJFHK010000476.1 GCA_021775655.1 Filomicrobium sp.
CAATCCGTCGTCATCGCGTATGCCGCTGTCGTAGTCTGCGGTACGTGCGTGGCCCTGTCCATCGCCTCGCCCAGATCCGCGCCCCTTGCGTGTTTTGCCGCCGGAAGAGTGTGGCGCTTTTTTCTTCGGCTTGCGCGCCACTAGCTTTCCCCGCCCTCACTCGCATCGGCTTTAACCTTGGCGGCCTTCTTTGCGGAGGGTTTCTTTGTCGCCTTTTTCGCCGCCGCCTTTTTGGCTGCAGGCTTCTTTGCAGCAGCTTTCTTGGCCGGTTTTTTAGCAGCCTTCTTGGCCGGCTTCTTCTTGGCGCGCTCCGCCAACAGGTCGATGGCTTGTTCCAGCGTCACTGCAGTCGGTTCTTGCCCCTTCGGCAGTGTCGCGTTGATCTTGTTGTGTTTGACGTAAGGGCCATAGCGGCCTTCGAGGACTTCGATTTTGCCACCCTCCTGAGGGTGTTCACCAAGGTCCTTCAAGACTTTTGCTTTCGGTCTGTTAAACCGCCCGCCACCGCCGGCAGCCTTTTCAGCGAGCACCGTCACCGCCCGATTGATGCCGATCGTGAAGACCTCTTCCATGCTCTCCACGTTGGCATATTTGCCGTCATGCAGAATGAACGGACCGTATCGTCCGAGCCCGGCGGTTATCAATGTCCCGGTCTCCGGATGAAGTCCAACTTCACGCGGCAGCGACAAAAGTTTAAGTGCTTGTTCGAAGTCGACGTCGCCTGGATCGATGCCTTTGGGGATCGAGGAGCGTTTCGGCTTGTCACCCTTTTCGTAGTCGTCCGCCGTGCCGAGCTGGAGATAAGGTCCAAAACGGCCGATATGCAGTTTCACGGACAGGCCGCTCTCGGGGTCAAAGCCCAGCTCCTTGCCGTCTAGTGCGGCCTTTGCGTCGTCTTCGGAAGATTGCGAGAGCTGCCGTGTGAAGCGGCAGTCAGGATAGCGGCTACAACCGATGAATGCGCCGAACTTCGAGGAGATCTTGAGGCTCAATTGGCCTTCATTGCAGACCGGACACGCACGCGGATCCGATCCGTCTTCCTTGGCCGGGAAGACGTGCGGCCCCAAAAGTTCATTCAATGCATCAAGTACTTCTGAAACGCGTAGTTCCTTGATGTCTTCGACCGCCTTCGTGAAGTCTTTCCAAAAATCGCGCAATACGTCCTTCCACTGAAGCTTATCATCAGAGATTAGGTCGAGCTTGTCTTCGAGGTCAGCGGTAAAATCGTACTCGACATAGCGCTTGAAGAATGCCTCCAGGAACGACGTAACAAGCCGTCCTTTGTCCTCAGGAACAAGCCGCTTCTTATCGATCGTGACGTAGTCGCGCTCCTGCAGCGTCGCCATTGTTGCCGCGTAGGTCGACGGCCGTCCGATCCCGAGTTCCTCCATCCGCTTTACTAGCGTTGCCTCGGTAAATCTTGGCGGCGGTTGCGTAAAGTGCTGGTTGGCTTCGATTTCCTGGTCGGTCAACTTCTGCGACTTTTCCAGCGGGGGCAGGCGACGATCATTGTCGTCGTCCTCACTGGTGTCGTCTTTTCCTTTTTGCACTTTCTGGCGTTCGTCCCGGCCTTCTTCATAGACCTTGAGGAAGCCGTCGAACTTCAACACGGAACCGTTAGCGCGCAGGTCATAGGTCTTGCCGTCGCGACCCTGAACTTCGATTTGCGCGACCGTTTGTTCGAGCTCAGCCGACGCCATTTGGCTTGCGACCGCGCGTTTCCAGATGAGGTCGTAGAGCCGCGCCTGATCCTTCTCAAGATACTTGGCGATTTTTTGCGGGCTCCTTGCAACGTCGGTCGGCCGGATGGCTTCGTGCGCTTCTTGCGCGTTCTTGGCCTTGGTTTTGTATTCGCGGACGAACGGAGCCACGTAGTTCTTGCCAAAATCGCTGGCAATGGCACTACGAATTGACTGCACCGCTTCGGGTACGATCTGCACGCCGTCGGTACGCATATAGGTGATGAGGCCGACGGGAGCGCCTTCACCGACATCAATGCCTTCATAAAGCCGCTGGGCGAGCTGCATGGTCTGCTTTGCCGAGAAGCCGAGCTTCCGGGAAGCATCCATTTGCAAGGTCGAAGTCGAGAATGGCGCCCACGGGTTGCGTTTGGCCGCTTTTTTTTCAACCGAAGCGACGACGAATTCGCCTTTTTCGATGGCTTTCTTGATGGCGGTTGCCTGCGCCTCGTCTTTGATGTCGAGCTTTTTGAGGTTCGTTGCGTCGATGGCCGTCAGGCGCGCACGGACTTGCTGTTTGTCGGCGGTCTCAAGTTCAGCTTCGATCGACCAATATTCATCCGTTCTAAAAGCTTCTATTTCCGCTTCGCGGTCACAGACAAGCCGCAGTGCCACCGACTGCACCCGGCCAGCCGAGCGGGCACCTGGGAGTTTGCGCCAACGCACCGGCGACAACGTGAAACCAACGAGATAATCGAGCGCGCGCCTGGCAAGGTAGGCCGAAACCAATGGCTCATCGATCTGGCGCGGATTGTCCATCGCCGTCATGATTGCCTGCTTGGTGACCGCGTTGAACGCCACGCGTTCTACGGGCACGCCCTTTTTCAGGGCCCGGCGTTTCTCCAGGACCTGCAAGATATGCCAGGAGATCGCCTCGCCCTCGCGGTCAGGGTCGGTGGCCAGAATGAGCTTGTCAGCGGACTTGACCGCATCAGTGATCTCTTTGAGCACCTTCTGCGACTTCGAATCGGCGACATCCCAAGCCATTTCAAAATCTTCGTCCGGTTTGACCGAACCGTCTTTGGACGGCAGATCGCGGACGTGGCCGAACGAGGCAATGACCTTATAGCTCGAGCCAAGATACTTATTAATGGTCTTCGCTTTTGCAGCAGACTCAACGATCACGACGTTCATGAGCGACTTTCATTGGCGGGGCCGGGCCACGCTAACCCGCCGCCGATCATTGGAATTTTCTCTGGGAAGCTACGCGCTGAACCCTCTATCAGACCGCCGCAAGCCGTCCCCTGAAATGAATCCGGAAAGCAGGGAACCGGCGCTGGTCCGGCGGGCGGAAGATGGTGGATCGATTTGGTGAAGTCAAACCCATCCCTCCGGCAACCCTTGAGGTTGATAAACCAGCAATTGCAATCTTAGATTGAAAATACTATTTGTGTAGCACTGAACCGATATCGTGATGCGGGATTATGGCAATGACTAAATCGAACCGAAAAATCGAACAGCGCGATGACGTTGCGGCTGGGCGCCCGACGGTTTCGGCTACCCCGAATGAAGCCGACTACGACGACTACATTGCGGACATGATCCTGGAATTGCAGCAAATGGCTGCACGTGCAGGGCGGCATGCTCTAGCTGAGCGGCTTCTAGCCGCACATGAACTTGCACGCCATCGCTGAAACTAACGAGGCGTGTTGGAAAGCGATACGAGTTGGGCTCCGTGTCGCTCGGTTAGTCCCGACAAATCGAGTTCAATCAGAACCGCGCGGACAACGCGGATATCGAGTCCGGTCGCTCGCACGATATCATCGACAAGCACAGGCGCTGCACCCAGCGTCGCGAGCACCATCGTGCGTTCGTCGTCGCCCGGGTCGGGTGCCGCCGCCAGGGGTTGCGCTTCATAGGTAGGCGGGTCAAACGAGATTTCGCGAAATGCACGGCCTCCAAGTCCCGTGAGAGGCTCGAGAATCTCGATGATGTCACGAGGCTCAGTGACAAGCGTCGCGCCGGTTTTCAACAGGTAATTCGTTCCCTCGGCTCGGGGATCGAGCGGATTGCCCGGAATGGCGAAGATCTCGCGGTTCTGCTTGGCTGCCCGGCGGGCCGTCGACAAAGTCCCAGACCGCTTGGCGGCTTCGACAACCAGCACGCCGAGAGAGATCCCAGAAATCAGCCGGTTACGACGGGGGAAGTCCTTGCCACGCGGCTGAAACCCGC